>DASXGD010000033.1:0-7109 GCA_036489245.1 Occallatibacter sp.
CCATTCGCGCAGCATGCCGTTTGCTGCGAATGTTCACCCTGGCGGGATGCGAACTCTATACCAGCTGCGAACCGTGCCCGATGTGCCTGGCGGCATCGTATTGGGCGCGCCTCGACGCCATTTATTACGGTTGCTCGGCAGTGGATGCGGCGCGCGCGGGGTTCGACGACGATTCTCTTTATTCGGAAATGCGGAAGGATGCGGCCTTGCGCACGGTGCCGGCTGTGCAACTGCTCAGCGACGAGGCCTGGGCAAGCTTCGACGCTTGGATGGCTTCGCCGATCAAGATTGCGTATTAGGCAGGCAGCTTACTCTCCGGTAAACGGGTTGGTTTCGTGCGGCTTGATGGTGGTGGGGTCGCGGGGCGGTGGCAGCTCATGCTGCTCCGGGGGAGTGCCGGATGGATTCTGGGTGCTCAAGCTTTGATTATCGAATGTATTGAAGACGCGCAACGGATCGCCGGGCAGCATATGGTGTTCCTCGAGCGCCAGGCGAACACGACGCTGGAATTCCCGCATAGGCGCGAACTGCTTTTGGGCCCTGGTCCTGAAGACCACGGGGAATATCAGCTGCGATCCCCTCACCGCGTCCACACCCAGGATTTGAGGATCGGCCACGAACAGGTCTTTGAAGTCGGGGCTGTTGCGCACATCGTTCGCGATCGATTTGAGAATCTCGATGACCTGGTTGGGATCGGCCGAAAAATCCACGCTGATGGGGATGGTGGCGACGGAAAATTCCGCGCTCTGGTTGGCTACGGTGGTGATCTGGGAGTTGGGCACAACAAACAGCGTCCCATCTCCGCCACGGACCGTGGTCTTACGCAAGGTCATGGTTTCGACGGTTCCGGTAAGCCCCGCCACGGTGACCACGTCACCCACGTTGAACTGGGCTTCAAACAGGATCAGAGATCCATTCAACATGTCCTTCACCAGGCTCTGCGCAGCCAGGCCGATGGCCACACCCGCGATTCCAGCCGAGGTCAGCAGGGGAGCAAGGTCTGCGCCCATGGCTGCCAGGAATTGCAGGCCGACGATGGCAATCAGGATGGTCAGTCCGGTGGTGCGAACGACTCCTGCCAAAGTCCTGACCTGGGAGACCCGGGCCACTCCGGCGGAGTGATGCTCGGCCAGCCGCACGACGCGGTCGGTTACGATCCGCAGGATACGGCTGAGAATGAAAGCGAAAATCGCCAGCAGAATAAGACGGGGAAGCTTGGTGCGAACGAACTCCTGGATGTCGAAGATCCATTCATCGAGCAGTTTGCCCATGAAGCGACCTTCGGCAAAGATTCCGGTACGGAGCGCAATGAGAAGGAATGTATACATCCCGATCCACCTCTTTATCTATCTATATTTGCAGAGTCCGGGCGGGCAATTTCGGTTGACGGCGTCCCGGCGATTGAGGATTTTCGAGTTCCTTGTTTTGAAACAAGACTGGATTACCGGGGTGGAGGTAGAATTCACCCTACATGGCGTTGGCAGGTAGAGGGGCGGCTGAGCCGCCGGCACCGCCTGCGTGAAGGAAGTAAAGCAGAGTTTCCCCTTGACGCGCATTTTCCACGACGGATTGCACCGCAACAGACGGGCTCGAAGATCGAGGCGACGGACTCTTTTTCCCCACAGGCGATCATAGCCCCCTTTGGGTTCAGTCCGGAAACAGTGTGAACGACCCGGCAGATCTGCCCTTTGCTTGATGCGCATACAAGCCGCTCTCGAGGAGGTCACGATGCGATTCAAATCGTCACCCGGCTCTGAATCAGAACATGCTGGCGCCCGGGCACGCACGCGCGCCTGGATTCTTCCAGTGACCCTGGGCGGCTCAGCCATTCTCGCTACGGTGACTCTGCTGGGCTTCGCCCAGACCCCGGCTCAGTCACCTCCGCCCCACCCCCTCCTTCTTCCCGCAGCCAACCGGCCTTTGGATGCGAACCAACAAATGGAGTTGCGCGAAAAGAAGTCGAAGCGGCAGAACTTCGATGCGGCCAATGCCGAGCGTCTGCGGCAGATGACGCAGGCAACCGAAATGCTGGAGACGATGGCGATTGCTCTGAAGGCGGAGGTTGACAATAACGGTTCCGCCCCGCTCTCGGAAAACGCGGTGCACAAGGCGGAGACGATCGAGAAACTGGCACGGCTGATAAAGGAGCGGATGCAACTTACCGTGGGACCAAACTGATCGCGCCGGGCTTCTTGCTGCCCAGTCGGCGTGATCCTTGCGGCATAGGGTCGGTTTCGAAGGTTCGCAAGGCGGAAACGATCGAGAAATTGGCGCATACTGAGAAAGAAAAGATGAAACTGACGACGGCTGCAGGTTGACCGCAGAGTCGCGCGACGCGAATGACGATAACCGACGCAACCGACTCACCCAAGGAGAGTTTCCCATGCTGCTCCGAAGGCTCCGAAATCGAGATGACCGGGCTGCCCCGGCTGGTTCCCTGTGGCAAATCAGGATTATGCCCTGGGTCCGCGGTTTTGTATGCGTGTTTGCGCTTGCCATGCTGGCGACCGCGTATGAGGTCAGTTCGCAGTCGCCGCCGCCGCAAGAGCCGTCCCAGAATCCGGACAAGCCGTTGCAGTCGCCTGACGCGAATCGGCCACCCGATCCCAACGCCCAAATGGCCATGCACGACGAGCAAGGAAAAAACAAGAATGTCGATGCGGCCAACATCGAGCGCAAGCGTCAGATCACCGACGAAAGCGCCAGACTGCTGAAGCTTGCAAGCGATTTGAAAGCCGAAGTCGACAAGACGAGCAAGGATACACTTTCCCTGGGCGTGATTCGCAAGGCCGAAGAGATCGAGAAGCTGGCGCACAACGTGAAAGAGAAGATGAAGCTGACCATGGGAGCGAACTGATCCGGCAACTAGCCCGGAAGTGGATTCGGTTTTGGGGAGAGACGTTGCGGTGGATGAACAGGCCCAAATCTGCAGAAAGGTTCGCGTTGGCCGGAAACGGACGGGGATCCGCTTCGCCGTGGGACTGGCGCTCGTTCTTGGATTGCCGGTGGCGGGCCAATCGCCTTATCCGCAATTTCCTTCGACGAACAACGGCAAGTTAGGCCGGAATTATCCGGACACGAATCCACAGTTTGGTGCGGACCCGAACGCAGATCCGAAACGGATTAAGCAGCTCAATGCCGAGCGGCAGAAGGAGCTGGTTTCGGACACGCAGAAACTGCTCCAGTTGGCGCGGGAACTCAATGCGGAGGTCTCCGATGCCAACGCTGCGGCGATGACCGACGCCCAGTTGCGCAAAGTGGCGGAAATCGCTAAATTGGCCCGGAGCGTCAAAGAAAAGATGAGTTTTACTGTCGGAGGATACCCCAGCATGAAAAGTCCCCCGACTTTCGATAACCAATAGCGTATTGAACACGCGGAGAATCGATGCTCAAAGGGCAGAGGTTCGCTTTCGGGATTGATACAATCACTTTTGGTTTTCCCGGGGAGACACGGGAACCGCGATAGGGAGTCACGCTCATGGAATCTGCGGTTTCCAGCGCCCGCGTGCCCGGAACGGCAGCCTTCAACGGCAGTCTGAGCACGCAGGAAATGGTAGAGATTTACCGGCTGATGTACCTCTCTCGCCGGCTGGACGATCGCGAGATACTGCTCAAGCGCCAGCAGAAGATCTTCTTTCAGGTGTCCGGCGCAGGCCATGAGGCCTTGCAGGTGGCGGCGGGCCTGGCCCTGCGTCCGGGGTATGACTGGTTCTTTCCCTATTATCGCGACCGGGCGCTGTGCCTGGCGCTGGGAGTTACACCGACGGAGATGTTGCTGCAGGCGGTGGGGGCCGGCACGGATACCGCCAGCGGCGGCCGGCAGATGCCGATGCACTTCAGCAGCCGAAGACTGAACATTGTCAGCACTTCATCCTCTACGACGACCCAACTGCTGCACGCGGTCGGTTGCGCGGAGGCGGGCCGTTACTTCAGCCGCCACCCCGAGGCGGCAGAAAAGGTCCCGGGCGACTATCGCGAATTCCGCGACGTGACGTTCCACGGCGACGAAGTGGCGCTTGCTTGTCTGGGCGAGGGTTCGACGTCGCAGGGCGAGTTCTGGGAGGCGATCAATACGGCCTCGAATCAGAAACTGCCCGTAATCTTCTGCGTGGAAGACAACGGCTATGCGATCAGCGTGCCGGTCGAGGTGAACACGCCGGGGGGCAATATATCGCGGCTGGTCGCCAATTTTCCCAACTTCCATTTCGCCGAGATCGACGGCACCGATGCGGAGGAATGCCTGCGCGCATTTCAGGCGGCGGCCGAGCATTGCCGCGCGGGACTTGGCCCGGCTTTTGTTCATGGCCATGTTGTGCGCCCCTATTCACACTCGCTTTCAGATGACGACAAATTGTACCGGTCGGCTGCTGAACGCGAGGCCGACGGCATGCGCGACCCGTTGGCCCGCATGCAGATGCGCCTCCTGCGCGAGGGAATTCTCAGCGCCGAAGAGATCAACGCTTTAGAGAAGTCGCTCGATCGCGAGGCCTCGGAGGCCGCTGACCGGGCTCTCGAAGCTCCGCTTCCTCCGGTCGCGGAGATTACGAAATACGTCTACTCGGAGGATCTTGACCCGACCAGCGCCGCGTTCGACTCTGAATTGAAGGGAGCCCAGGGGGCAGAATCGGGCAAACCGGGATCCGGCAAGAGCGCCGGGCCGCGGACCATGGCGGACCTGATCAATGCCTGCCTGCGGGACGAAATGCGCCGCGACCCGCGCATCGTCCTGTATGGCGAAGACGTGGCGGACGCGAGCCGCGAGCATGCCCTGAGCGAAGTCAAAGGGAAAGGCGGGGTGTTCAAACTCACTGCCGGTTTGCAGACCGAGTTCGGATCTGAGCGGGTGTTCAACTCACCGCTCGCGGAAGCGAATATCGTGGGACGCGCTGTGGGTTATGCGGTGCGCGGCATGAAGCCGGTGGTCGAAATTCAATTCTTCGATTACATCTGGCCGGCTATGCACCAGCTCCGCAACGAGATGCCGCTGATGCGGTGGCGCTCCCACAATGCATGGGCTTCGCCGGCGGTGGTTCGCGTGCCCATTGGCGGCTATCTGACCGGCGGCGCCATCTATCACTCCCAATCCGGAGAAAGCATCTTCACCCATACTCCCGGGCTGCGCGTCGTTTTTCCGTCCAATGCCCTGGATGCGAACGGCCTGCTGCGTACCGCCATCCGCTGCGACGACCCTGTGCTGTTCCTCGAGCACAAGCGGCTCTATCGCGAGACCTACGGTCGCGCGCCCTATCCGGGGCCGGACTTTGCGATCCCCTTTGGAAAGGCGCGGGTGGTGCGCTCCGGCGAGCACATGACGCTGGTGACCTATGGCGCGGTTGTAACGCGGGCTTTACAGGCCGCACAAACCGCTCATCGCCAGCACGGCATCGATGTGGAGATCCTGGATTTGCGCTCGTTGAATCCTTATGACTGGGAGGCCATTGCCGCCTCAGTTCGCAAAACAAGCCGCGTCATTGTGGCGCATGAGGACATGCTGAGCTGGGGCTATGGCGCGGAGATCGCGGCGCGCATCGCCGACGAACTCTTCGAGGATCTCGATGCACCGGTCAAGCGCGTGGGCTCGATGGACACGTTCGTGGCCTACCAGCCGGTGCTGGAAGACGTGATCCTGCCGCAGCCGGAAACCATCCTGAAGGCCATCAGGGATCTGAAGGCCTACTGACGATTTGAATCGCGTGCGAGGTAAATCGCTTATCCAAAAGACAGGCTGCTAAGGCGGCGGCAGGATTTTCCTGGCATCGCCAGATACAATACTTCAATGGACTCATGCGCTCACCTGGAAGACGCGGCCGAATTGTCTAAGCATAAGGCGGTCTTTCCTGCATGAGGCAATTCTTCCGGCTTTTGCGCTTCGGGCTGCCGTACTGGCTGCACTGGTTCCCGGGCGTGCTGTTGCTGGCCGCCGTCGGCTTGCTTGAAGCCTTGCGGATGGCGTTCTTCGTGCCCATCCTGGGTGTAGTGCTCAGGCCGAGCAATCCTTCCAGCGCTTTGCCGCTCTTTCCATTCGCTCCTCCGCAGTGGCAATTCGACATCCACCGGTTTGTTCCATATTGGATGCACAACGCGTGGACGGTGGTCGCGGTTGCGCTGGTCGGGTCGACCATCATCAAGGGCCTCTGCGACTATGCGGGAACCTACCTGGTCAACTACGCCGGCTACGGCATGGTAACCGACATACGCAATCACCTGTATGAAGCCATCATGCGCCGGTCGGCGAGCTTTTTCCATCGCTATCCCACGGGGACGATTCTTTCGACGCTCATCAATGATGTCGATCGGGTGCAAATGGCCGTGAGCTCGGTCCTGGGCGACTTTCTGCAGCAGTTCTTTACTTTTATTGCGACTGTTGCATTGGTCATTGCGCTGGGGGGCCGGCTGAGCTGGGCGCTGCTTCTGTTTGTGCCCGTGGTGGTCACGTCGGCGCGGCGGATCGGCCGGTCGGTACGCACCCGCACCCGCAGCGGCCAGGACAAACTGGCCGAGATCCAGAACATTCTTCATGAGACGGTGACGGGCAATCGCATTGTGAAGGCCTTCAACACCGAGCTATGGGAGATTCTTCGGTTCAAGAAGGCTGCCAAGCGATTGTTTCGCGCCAACCTGCGGAGCGTTCGCATCCAGTCGATCAGCTCGCCGTTGATGGATACCATCGGGGCCATCGCCATTGCCCTGCTGCTGTGGATCGGACGCAACGAAATTCAGCACGGGCGGATGACGGCCGAGGTCTTCATTACGTTCATCATCGCGCTGTTCAAACTCTACGATCCGGTGCGCCGCTTTGCTTATTACTACAACAGTTTTCAGCAGGCCCTGGGCGCGTCGGCCTCCATTTTTGGCTTCCTCGACGTGAAGGACGATGTCAAAGAGAAGGTACACGCCGGAACGCTGCATCGTTTTCGCTCGTCTGTCCGGTTTGAAGATGTTGGTTTCTCTTATTCAACAGAAGAGGGCGAGCACCAGATATTGCACAATGTCGATCTCGAGGTGCGGTCCGGTGAAGTGGTGGCGCTGGTTGGCCCCAGCGGTGCTGGTAAATCGACTCTCGTTAACCTGATTCCGCGTTTCTTCGACGTCACCTCCGGCCGGATCCT
>DASXGD010000378.1:0-7772 GCA_036489245.1 Occallatibacter sp.
TCGCCGCCCACGGTGTAGGAGATCAACGCCTGGATGCGCGTATCGCCGATGTATTGGAGCTGCTCGTAGTATGGCGTGTCCATGTAGGTTTCGTTGGCGTCGAGGCGGGCGGTGCGCCAGCTGATGTCCCAGATCTTGTCGAGATCGGCTTCGCCGGTCTGAAGCTTGGCGCGCTCTTCAAAGGGATAGGCGGTGAAGTTGGCTGTCAGTGACTCGAGCGTAAGCGGACTGGGGCCGGTCTGGATGTCGAGGTCGAGGTAGCGCCATGTCCGCCACCAGAGCGGCTCAAAGACGCGATGCGCACCGCCATCGGGCAGGAAGCTGTCGTTGAGTCCCAGGGCCTGGCGGTCGTCTACAGCATCGCGGTCGCCCTTGTGCTTGTCCTTGTCGTAGAGGGCTTCGGAATACGTGAGGCGGATCTTTGTGCCTTTGCCGCCCGAGACGGCCAGGCGGGGATAGGCCGTGGTGAGGGTCTTGCGATCGAGGACCAGGTGGATGTGGCTGCGGGCCGGGACAGTCGCGGACGCCGCCGGAAATGCGTGCAGTTCAGACGGTTTGGTTGATGCCGGATCGATGCGGACGATTTCTCCCGGGCTGGTGGCGGAATACACCATGTGCGGCAAGGGGTCGGGCACCAGGTCCCAGAAGTTGTCGCCGGTGATCTCGGCGGAGTGGGCCTTGTTCACGCCGGCGAAAACGCTGTCGCGCATGGGAGTGCCCGCGGGAACCCAGGAGGAGCCGGCCGCGGAAGCGGAATTCCAGGCCCAGTCATACTTTGCCGCGTCGATTTCCTCGCCGGGACCGGAAGCGAAGTACTCCTGAAGGGTGACCGAACTGCGATCCAGAGCCCGGTGGCCCGGCTCAATCTCCACCATCCAACCGTCGGGCGTGCTGATCGAAGCGTCCCCAGTGGCCTCGCTCTCCAGCAGAAAAGCCGTCCGGTCGCTCATTTGCGCAACCGGTGCGTAGACACCCCAATTCCAGACCGCGGCGGTAATGAGGTTTTCCCCCGACTTGAGCAGCGGCGCCAGGTCGAAGCGCTCATACCGCCACTGGCCGAGGTCGCCGCGCGCGGGGCCGTCGCCCACTCGCGAGCCGTTGACATAGAGGATAAAGCGGTTATCGGCGCTGACCCGAACCACGTAGCGGGCCGGGACCGCCGCCAGCTTGAGCGAGCGCCGGAAATGGAGCACGATGGGCTCGCGCAAGGGCGCCGTCGGATGGGTAATCCACGAAGCGCTCCAGGCGCGGGTGGGCGGGTCGGGCGCCTCGGGCCCTGACTGGCCCTTCAGAGCTAATGGGTTCGAAAGCATGAGCGCGGCAACGATCGGCGAGAGGAAAAGGACTGGACGCATGGCGTGCACCTGTCTGGATTCAGTCCAACAGCTTATCCGAAAAGACCGCAGGGCCACGAGGGGCGGCGGGATTTACGGGAAACCCCGGCTTTTACGTCTCTATGCGCTTGATTTTGCGAGGTTGTAACCTCGCATTCATCTTTCCCCGGTAGCCTTTGGAATAGCTGTGATCAGGTGATCGAACAAGTGCCAGAGATTCGAATTTCCCAGGTTCAATTCCAGCCTGACCCCGGACCTGCCGACAGGAAACCGCCCGACAAGGCTTCTCCTGCAAGGGAGGTCTCGGAAATCCGGAAGTACCTGCTGTCGCGCGGCAGTTCGGCCACGGCCGACCGGATCTTTCAGGGACTGATGGTTTTGTGCGGGTTGAGCATTTTTGGGATTGTGCTGCTGATCGCCGTGGAATTGATCAAGCGTTCGGACCTGGCGTGGGCCAAGTTCGGGTTTCAGTTCTTCTTCCGCGCCGACCTCGACCCGGTGACCCATCAGCCCATTTACTGGGATCCGGTCAATGGGCATTTCAGCGCCCTGCCGTTTGTCTACGGCACCCTGGTTTCCTCGTTCCTTTCGCTGATTCTGGCGGTTCCCCTGGCGGTGGGGGTCGCCATCTTCCTGACCGAGATGTGCCCGCTGGCTTTGCGCTCCATCCTGGCTTTCCTCACTGAGCTTCTGGCCGCCATTCCCAGCATCATTTACGGATTGTGGGCTGTATTCGTGCTGGTGCCGCTGCTCCGGGAATACGTGAATCCGATGCTGATCAAGTACCTGGGCTGGACCGGGCTTTTCGCGGACGACAACCCCACCGGACTGGGCTTTGTATCGGCGGCTGTCATCCTGGCCATCATGATCCTGCCGATTATTTCGTCGCTCACGCGCGAAGTGATGATTGCGGTGCCCCACTCCCAGCGCGAGGCGGTCTTGGCGCTGGGCGCGACGCGGTGGGAGATGATCCGGATGGGCGTTTTGCGCAACGCGCGCATTGGGATTGTGGGCGCGATCATACTCGGGCTGGGACGCGCGCTGGGGGAAACCATGGCCGTCACCATGGTCATCGGCAACACGCCCGAAATTCACCATTCGCTCCTGGCCAACGGGGCCTCGATGGCCGCGGTGATTGCCAACGAGTACGCCGAGGCGGTGAGCGACCTGCATCGTTCCGCGCTGACTGAGATCGGACTGGCGCTGTTTATCGTGACCATCATTGTGAACGCCTGTGCCCGCCTGCTGGTGTGGGCGGTAACCAGAGGAGCTCCGGCGCGCGTGGTCTGACCCGGCTGAGCCGGAACGCTGCCGAGGCTGAACGAAGTTGGGAAAGGGTTGTGTGAACACGGTAAGCCAATCATCTTCGAGCAGCATGATCCGGGCATTCACCGATCGTCTGGTGACGTTTCTCTCCGTGCTGGCTACGGTGCTGGTGGTCCTGCCCTTGCTGGCCATCTTCGCTTACCTCGTTTACAAGGGCGCCAGTTCACTCAACCTGGACTTCTTCACCAAGATTCCCAAGCCTCCCGGTGAGGTGGGCGGAGGCATGGCCAACGCCATCGTGGGGTCCGCCGTGCTGCTGGGGTTATCCAGCGTTATCGGTATTCCCATTGGAATCGGCGCCGGTGTTTTTCTGGCCGAATTTGGGCGCGGCACCCGGTTGGCGAACGCCATTCGCTTCACCGCCGACGTGCTCAACGGGGTTCCGTCGATCGTGATGGGGGTTGCGGCCTATGCGTTGATCGTCAGCCCGCACATCAGCTTTCTTCCCTTCACGGGTCATTTCTCCGCATTTGCGGGCGGCGTGGCGCTGGGCATCATGATGATCCCCACCATCACCCGGACCACCGAGGAAATGTTGCTCATGGTGCCGAATGCAATCCGCGAAGCCGCATTGGGATTGGGAGTGCCCAACTGGCGCTCGGTGCTCGCGATCACCGTGAAGACTGCCTCGCCGGGCATCATTACCGGATGCATGCTGGCGTTTTCGCGGGTGGCCGGAGAGACGGCGCCGCTGATCTTTACGGTCTTGGGCAACGCTTTCTGGAGCACCAGCCTCGACCGCCCCATCGCCGCTTTGCCGCTCCAGATTTATGTTTTCGCCCTCTCGCCCTACGATGACTGGCATCGCCTGGCCTGGGCGGGCTCGCTGGTGTTGATTGCTTTGATCGTACTTGCCGTCTCCCTGGTGCGCTACGTGACCAGCCGCGGCGTTTTGAAAGGGACCAGCTGAAAACCAGTTCTCAGTCTGGGCGCGTGAGCCGGGAAATCGAACTGAAAACTGACAACTCAAAACTGAGAACTACGAAGTAAGAACGGAGAAATGCGCACGTGGGCGTCGGCATTGAAGTCATAAACCTGAATGCGTGGTACGGAACGAATCACACCCTTCAGGACATCAATCTGCATATCCCTGCGAACCAGGCCACCGCGCTGATCGGTCCGTCGGGCTGCGGAAAGAGCACCTTTGTCCGATGCCTGAACCGCATGCACGAAACCAATCCCATCGCGCGCGTCACCGGCACGGTGCGCATCGGCGACCTGGATATTTATGAAAACGCCAAGCCGGTGCAGATCCGGCGGCGCGTGGGCATGGTCTTCCAGAGACCCAACCCTTTTCCCACCATGTCGATCTACGACAACGTCGCCTCGGGCCTGAAGCTGAACGGCTATTCGAACCGCCGCGTGCTGGATGACATTGTTGAAAAGTCGTTGAAGAATGCCGCCCTGTGGGAAGAGGTCAAGGACGATCTCAGAAAGAAGTCTGGGGCCAGCCTCTCCGGCGGCCAGCAGCAGCGCCTGTGTATCGCGCGCGCCCTGGCCGTCGATCCCGAGGTGCTGTTGATGGATGAGCCCGCGTCGGCGCTCGATCCGGTTTCGACTTCCAAGATCGAGGACCTGATCTTCGACCTGAAATCGCAGTACACTATCGTGATTGTGACGCACAACATGCAGCAGGCGGCCCGCGTGGCGGAGAAAACGGGATTCTTCCTGAACGGCCGCATGGTGGAGTTCGATGCGACCCACAAGATCTTTACCAATCCCAGCGACAAGCGGACTGAGGATTACATTACGGGCAGGTTCGGATGACACGCAAACGGTTCCAGCAGAGCCTGGATGATCTGAAGGAGAATCTCCTTGTCATGGCCGGGCTGGCCGAGCAGGCGATTCAACGCGCCATTGAAGCGTACCGGGTACGCGATCTTTCCATCTGCGACTTGGTCAGCCGCAGCGAGGTGGCTATCAACCGCATGGAACGCGACATCGACCAGGCCTCCCTCGACCTTCTGGCCATGGAGCAGCCCACCGCGATCGATCTGCGCTTC
Organism: Occallatibacter sp.; assembly: GCA_036489245.1. Taxonomy (GTDB): domain Bacteria; phylum Acidobacteriota; class Terriglobia; order Terriglobales; family Acidobacteriaceae; genus Telmatobacter. The sequence goes on from DASXGD010000378.1 coordinate 4,664, forward strand.
ATCCTCAGCGTGATCAAGATCAATGCCGATCTCGAACGCGTGGGCGATTCGGCCAAGAGCATCAGCGAACGGGTCCGCACTATGGAGGCGCTGGGCGCGGTCGAGCTGCCCGTCGACATTCCGCGCATGGCGTCGCTGGCCGCCGAAATGGTGCGCAAGAGCCTGCAGGCGTTCATTGAAGCGGACGCCGAAATGGCGCGCACGGTTCTCACCATGGACGATGCCGTGGATGCGATGAACCGCGCGGCGTACAAGGCGCTCACCAAGGTGATGGAGGAGGAGAGCCACCTCGCTCCGCAGGCGCTGAATGCGCTGATGATCAGCCGCAGCCTTGAGCGCGTCGCCGACCACGCCACGAATATTGCCGAAGATGTCATCTTCTGGGTGAAAGGCGCGGACGTACGCCACTACAAGAGCGTGAACTCGGCCAAGCAGAAGGCGCCGCAGCCAGAGAAGGCGCCGCCGGCGCCGACAGCCGGCTGAAACCGACCAGGGTAACTCGCAGCGGCGGGCGTTAGTCTGTTTGTGTGACCACATCCGATGGCAGGGATGAGCAAGATGCGCGGGATGCCGCGGAACTCTACACCGAAGAACTCCGCGGCCTCGGCCAGTTACAGGGATCGCAGCAGCGGCGCGAACGCCGCCTCGGATACTCCAAGCTGATCATCGCCATCGCCACTCTTGCGGCGGCGGTATTCCTGCCTCGCCACGTTGCGGCCTTCGCGCTGTTGGGGGCGCCGGTCGCCGCGTTCGTTGTGCTGGCCGTGCTGCAGGAAAAATTGCTGGCGTCGATTCGCTATCGCACCCGGGCCATTGCGTTTTATGAGCGCGGGCTGGCGCGGTTGAACGATCAGTGGGCAGGGTCCGGCGAGACCGGCGAGCGCTTTCTCGATCCGTTGCATCCCTATGCGCGCGACCTCGATCTCTTCGGCGCGGCGTCGCTGTTCGAATATCTCTCCAGCGCCCGCACCCGCGCGGGAGAAGAGAAGCTGGCGCAGTGGCTGCTCGCGGCTGCGCATCCCGACGAGGTTCTTGCCCGCCAGACCGCGGTCCGCGAATTGCGCGCGCGGGTCAAGTTTCGAGAGCGTCTCTTCTCGGCGGGAGAAACGGTGCGCCTCGGCGTGCATCCCAAAGCATTGGTGGCATGGGGCGAAGCCAGCCCCATTTTCACGCAAACAAAAGTCCGTTCGCTGATTTCGGTTCTTGCGATTCTATGGATTCTGAGCCTCGTGGGTTGGGCGTTGTGGGACCTGCCCGTCCTGGCATTGTCTATGACAGTTCTGAATTTCGCATACTCTCATCGCCTGCACGCGCGGCTGGAGAAAGCGGCGGCGGCGCTCGAGAGTGCCACGCAGGATCTGCAACTGTTTGCCGAAGTTCTTCGACTGTTTGAGCAGGAACAGGTTGCGTCGCCCCGATTGCTGGCGCTTCAGGCGGCCTTACGGCGCGATGGAATCACTTCATCGGAAGCCATTGGCAAACTGGCGCGGCTGGTTGATCTGCTTCAGTCGCGGCACAGCCTGTTTGCCCGCCCGCTCGACCTGGTGATGTTCTGGAGCGCGCAACTGGTCTTTATCGCGGAGCACTGGCAGCAAAGGTTTGGTCCCGCTATTCGCGGATGGATCGATGCCGCGGGCGAACTCGAGGCTCTCACTTCACTCTCATCCTTTGCTTACGAGAATCCGCGCCATGTGTTTCCGGAATTTGCGTGCGCTGCGCCGCTGTTCGACGCGCATGGCCTGGCGCATCCGCTGCTGCCTGCCGACAAAGCCGTGGAGAATGACGTGAACCTGGGCGAGCCGATCCACCTCATGCTTCTGAGCGGGCCCAACATGGCCGGGAAGAGCACGTTCCTGCGCGCGATGGGCGTCAACGCGGTGCTCGCGCAGTGTGGCGCGCCCGTGCGTGCGCGAAGGCTGCGCATGTCGCCGCTGAACGTGGCCGCCTCCATCTGCATTCTCGACTCGCTCACCGGAGGCATGTCCCGATTCTACGCGGAGATTCACCGGCTTAAGCTGATTGCCGATCTGGCGCGGGGCCCCGTGCCGGTATTATTCCTGCTCGATGAATTGCTGTCCGGCACCAATTCCCATGACCGCCTGATCGGCGCTCAATTTGTGGTCGAGTATCTTCTCGAGCACGCGGCGATCGGCGTGGCCAGTACGCACGACCTTGCGCTTGCCCAGATTCCTTCGAGGTTTGGCGAGCAGGCCGCCAATTTCCATTTCGAGGACCGGCTGGAAGGCGAGCGCCTGGTTTTTGACTACAAGCTGAAGCATGGGATTGTGCAGACCAGCAACGCACTCAAGTTGATGCGCGCCATCGGGCTGGGAGTTACAAGTTGAGTTAGTAAGTTATGTTAGTAAGTTGAGTTACAGCTCCCACCAGTCAAAGGCTTGCATGCGCGGATAATACAATCCGGCGCGGACAGCCGTGCCGGGGCCGTGCAGGTTGCGCAGAACCTTTGCATAGAGCTCAAGCTGGGATGCAAACAGGGGGCGCAACTTGGCCAACACTTGCGCTGGGTCAGAGCGATCGTCATGAGCGGTCTTGTAATCGATGATCCACCAGCAGTCGTCGCCGTGCGCGCGCGGGACACTCGCGGCGCGGAAGATGCGGTCGACGCGAACTTCGCGCAGACCGCCGCCAATGATCCCTGCCCAGCGCACCTCGCTGGCCGCGTGCGCATGCGCCGACAGAATCCATTGCGCATGCGGATCGTGCGTGGCGTTGAGGGCAATCTCCAGCGCCTGGCCGGCGATTTTTGCGGCCTGCTTCTGATCCACGCCGGCCGCCCGTAACTGGCTGGTGATGCGCGGCCGCATCGGTTCGAGTGCAAGGCGCGCGGAAGGCCAATCGGAGGCGACGCGCAGCCGCGCCAATTCTTCGAGCAGCGCGTGTACCGCGCTTCCCAGCGAGCGGGAAAGCACTCCGCCTTCATGGCGCCGGTAGAGTTGCGAGCCGGCCCACGCGGCCGCGGCGGAGTCGCCATTGGATGATGCGGGAATCTGGATGTCGGGAGGCTGGTAATCGGGTGGGAGCCGCCGCACAACCGCGGGCTTCCCGGGGCGCGGCATCACCAGCACGTTGTTCGCATGGGAGGCGGCAA
>DASXGD010000038.1:0-3856 GCA_036489245.1 Occallatibacter sp.
AGCTCGGCCCGAGCCGGCACCGGCATCTGCTTTTCCTCCGGTAGTGCCTGCTTTTCCTCCGGTGGTGCAGTCTCTCTGGCGACTTGGTCATTGATGGCTTGGTCCATGATATGATCGCTCATACCGCTTTCTCCGTTTCAATGCGGGCGCAGCCGGGCACGCTCACGCCTGCCCGGACTGCGCGATCCGCGAGACGCTGTACCAGCTCGTGGATCTCTGGGTGATTGGCAAAATGCGATAGCGCCGCCGGGTAGTCGTCCACCTTGGCCGTCACGACCATGCGCAGCGCTGTGGTGCGTTTCAGGCTCCCGGCGGCTACTCGTACCTCTGGTGCCTCCTCGCCTGCCTCTGCGGCCATCCTGGCGGCTTCCTCGGCCTGTCTGCGCTTGAGGGACAGGTACGGGGTGATGCAGCGCAGGCGGATGCGCTCCTTCAGGGCGGCGGCGGCGTCGCGCAGGGGAAACCAGATCTTGTCGATGCGCTTGCCCTCGGCGAGGGAGGGCGCCTTGGCGGTGCGGTGCAATTCGACCGCCCGCTTCTCGACCCCCATGAGCTCGTTGGCGATGTCGCTGGCCTGATCGGCTTCATCCTGCGATTTGCACGGGCCAGCGTCGAGGATGCGTCCGGCCTCGCTCTTGAGCGCGTCGAGCACCGAGGTCAGGGCCTCGATCGTCTGGTCGTCCGGCGGCCGGTTGTGGCCGAGCACGGCGATATTTTCGTTGGGCCAGTGGCCGTGTTCGAGCCGGTGCAGATAGTCCTGATGGTTGACCGGGCGATTGCAGACGTAGGTCCACAAGGTGAGAGCCATTTCCTCACTGACCATTTTGCCGTTCAGCAGGCAGCGCATTTCGCCAGCCTCGCGCCAGTAGGCCACGGCATCATCAGTCCCCGAGCGAGGCGCGGGACGTGCCTTGCGCCGGTAGAACCCGGGCTGCGGATTGCCCTCGTGCGCCGGCACTGGGTGGCCGTCGCGGCCGGAGCGCCAGAAGGCGTAGGGATCGACGGACATGGGGCTCTCCCGGATTGCAGAGGCTGCGTTCATAGAGTATGACGAGGGACACGGCAAGTGCCCTCATCATAAAAGATGAGGATAGAGGACAGGCGATGCTGATCACGAGTGAGGCAATGGAAGGGGGCCCCAAGCTGAAGGCGGTCCGTACCATCGGGCAACTGTTTGAGACCATCGGCGGCAAGCACGCGCTGTGCGAGGTGACCGGCTCGAGCTACACCGCGGTGTGCAATTGGCTGGCGCTGTACAAGCGTATCCCGGCGCGCAAGTATCTGCTCGTTCAGAACCATCTGAAGCGCAATGGATACATCGCCGACCCCCGGCTGTTCGACATGGACTGAGGCGGCAGACGCGATCCTGCGGGAGTATTATGGGCAAGGCACCCTTTCGGCCCGGCAAATCGGGGACCGGCTCGGGATATCCCGTTGCGCGGTCATCGGCCGCGCCCGGCGGCTTGGCATCGAGGTCGTTCCGAGACCGCGCAATGCTCGGAAACCGCGGCGGCGCGCGAGCCCCAAGCGTGGCGTTCCCCGGCCGGCTGATCCGCAACCGCCCAGAGCCACAGAAATGACCGCAGAACTGTTTCCGATCGTCAGCCGCCCCGTTTCCCTGCTGCAGGCGCAGGACTATCATTGCCGGGCGATTGTGGGCGAGCGCGATGGCATTGCGCTCTACTGCGGGGCCGACAAGCAGTCCGGCAGCTCGTTCTGCCCGGGCCACTATGCGCGGTTCTATCTCCCGCAGCGCCGCGCCACCGGCGAGCCGGTCAAGCTGCACGTGTCACCATTGGGAGCGCAGTGGAAATGACAGCAACTCTATCCGACCGGGAACGCCAGATCATTCGTGAGATCGTGCAAAGCTTGCGGTCGGCCGCGGCCACGATGCGGCGCATACGTCCGGCTCAACCCAGCAAGCTGGAACGACAGGCACATGCCAGAGGTCTCGAACATGCCGCTGCTCTGGTCGAACAGGCGGCAGAAAAATGAGCAGTGGAAATGACAGCGATGCTGTCTGATTGACAAATCAGTGGCAGAGGCAAAAAGTAAGGGCGCCACCAGGGTCTCAGGGAGGCGCCCTCTTTAGTTCGCGTGCGGTAGTCTGTTCCACATAGCCTGATACCCCCCTGAAATCAAGTCTGGTGGCACGCAAGCGTCGGCGAGGTTAACCCGCTGGGGCGCTTGCGGAGGCGCGCTACCAGAACAGGGTCTCGACAAGCGCAGCGGTGGTCCGAAAGGCTGGAGCCGCAGGATCGAGAGCGAGGGGCGACACTCGCTAATCAGTTGCAGCCAAGGGACGGCAACGCCCTTGCCCGTTCCGACCTAAGCGACGGCCTGGCTCCGGTGAGCATGCTGATCGTTGACGGTCACGGAACGGCCTCACCCGCGTGGGGGAAGCCGTCCTGTGACCGTCACGCCAACCTCCACCAGTAAGCATCACAGGGGAAGCATGCGAAGGAAGAAGGGGAGGTAGAACTATGCGATCAGCGATGATCCCCGCTATGCACAGCCAGCCGCTTGACCTATCTGGTCGAATCACTCATCAAATATGAGACATGGATGATCATGATCGGGCGGCGATCGCGTTCTGGTGCGAGCTCACTCCGAGCCAGCAAAAGCGCCAATTCTACCTGGAACTGAAGCGGCACTGCCTCGACCGCGGTTACCGGCCGGGGTGGACCGGCTGCATGTACAGGGAAAGGTTTGGAGCCTGGCCGCCGGACGGGGCCGAGCGCCTGCCGCCGGCGGCCGACGTGTCGGTGATCGTCCGGGACTGGCTCGTCGAGCGCAACAAGCGTTTCTTCGCCGAAAAGAATGCCAGGGAGCGCGTGCGTGGCAGAGCCTGACCGCGAGGCACTCTGGCGCGAGTATCTGCTCGCCGAACTGCGCACCTTGCGCACCCGGTTGCGCGCCGACCTGCTCGAGGTCGATGCGATCGGGGTGGCGCTCCTGGGGCGTTTCATCAGTCCGGATGAAGTTGTTCAATGGTTGGCGGCGTTGGGCTATAGTGAGGCTCTTGGCATCAAGCGGATTGCGCATCGCAACGTGATGGGAGATGGATATGCCGTTCACAAGCCAGAAGCAGCGCGGGCTGTTTTACGCAGCGAAGAACGACCCGGAGGTCAGGGCCAAAACGGGCATCAGCCAGGCGGTGGCGGACAAGATGACGGGCGAGGACCAGCCCGGGAAGCTGCCGCGGTACGCCAAGGGCAACCCCCAGCACAATCCTAATGCCTATGGCAGCGGCGACAAGCGCATGCACGGGCTGCTCGCCCCCGGCGCCGCGGGAGGCAAGATTAAGCCGGCGCCGAACCGGATGAGCACATTGCCGGGCGGCTCGACCCAGTCTGCGCGGCCTCCAGGGCCGCGTACAGCGCCTGCTCAGGGCCTGGCCACCTGGGGTGCACTCCGGGGGATGAAGCGTCCAGCGCCCCGCCATGTGGCGCCCGCTGGCCGTGTACCTGGCGCCATGGGTGCCGCGGCCAATCCGGTCGGTGCCAAGGCGCCTCCCAGGGCGAACCCGGTCGGCATGGGATCGGCTCGGCCGCCGTTCTCCCCGCACGCTCCCCGGCAGATCCGGTAGGGTAGGTACCAGGACACCAGATGCTGGCAGGCAACCAGGTTGCCCCGGCGCACGAGCGGCCGTTTCATGCGCGCCTGACGCAGCGCCAGCTGGCGAACCGAATGGCAGTGCGCGCACCGCCACCGTGTGATGGGGGGATTATTGCGCGCGCGATCGCGGCCAGGTTCAGGCACGGCCGGATAGCTGAGAACCTGGAGGCCTCGCAGGCATATTGGCGGGCCTTCCGGCGACGCTGAATTCTGCCTGGCGCCCTCCCACCTCCTGGTG
>DASXGD010000427.1:0-12082 GCA_036489245.1 Occallatibacter sp.
GATGCGCCAGTTGCTGGCAGAGAGCCTGTTGCTTGCGGCGCTGGGGACCACCGCCGGCGTGGCGCTGGCACAAATCCTGAGCCGGGCGCTGGTGGCATTCCTGAGTTCTCAACAGCAGCCCATCTTTGTGGAACTGACACCTGACTGGCGAGTGCTTGGGTTCGCCGCCGGCCTGGCGCTTCTGACCTGTATCTTGTTTGGGCTCACCCCGGCGATCCAGGCGTCGAGGACCGAGCCTGGCGTGGCGATGAAGGCCAGTGCACGGGGAGCAACCGCCGGCCGCGGCCGCTTCCTGCTGCGGCGAGCATTGGTTGTGTCCCAGGTCGCGCTTTCCCTCGTGCTGCTGATGGCGGCCCTCCTGTTCGTGCGCAGCTTTCGGAATCTTGTCACCTTGAATGCGGGCTTTCAGCAGGACCATATTCTCATTGCGAGTTTCGAATTCTCGCCGTTGAAGCTCCCTCCCGCGAGCCAGATGGCGTTCAGGCAGGAACTGCTTTCGCGGGTACAAGCGGTTCCCGGAGTGAGCTCCGCTGCGGAGATTTTGATGGTCCCGATGAGTCACAGCGGATGGGATGACAACATCGATATTCCGGACGGAGCTCAGCGGCAGGATGTGACTCTGAATCGCGTGAGCCCGGGGTACTTCCAGACGATGGAGACACCGCTGCTGGTGGGGCGAGATTTCAACCAGACGGATACGCCCGTCTCGCCGCGCACGGCAATCGTGAACGAGGCATTCGCACGCAAGATTTATGGCGGAGCGAATCCGGTTGGCAGGGTGTTCCACGATTCCGGCGCGCCCGATAAGACCTACCGGGTCGTGGGCATGGTGAAGGACTCCAAGTTCTACGAACTTCGCGAGGACCCGGTGCCCACTGTCTACGTATCGTTCACACAGGCGAACGGCCCGGAACAACACTCTACGCTGATGATTCGATCCGACGAGTCGCTGCTTCCGCTGACTTCGTCCATCAACCACGCCGCCAAGGAAATCAATCCCTCCATGGTGCTCAGTTTCACGGTGTTCAAGACGCAGATTCACGAAGGCCTGTTGCGCGAGAGCTTGATGGCCACACTGTCGGGTTTCTTTGGCGTGCTGGCGACGGTGCTGGCCGTAATCGGCCTTTATGGCGTTATCTCCTACATTGTGATCCAACGCAGAAATGAGATCGGTGTGCGCATGGCTCTTGGAGCCAATCGCCGCGATATCCTGCGCATGGTATTGCGGGACGCTGCAATTCTGCTGGGCATTGGCCTGGCGGCGGGAACGGGGCTGACATTCGCCGCCGGAAGTGCGGCTGCTTCGATGCTCTATGGGCTGAAGCCGAGCGACCCGCTCACGCTGGCAGCCGCAATCGCCGGCATCGTCGCGGTGGGGCTGGCAGCAAGCTTGCTGCCGGCGCATCGCGCCGCGAACATACATCCCATGGCATCGTTGCGCGAGGAATGAGGCGGCGTGCAGATTCTCGGCCCCGGGGCCGTGGTACGGGGCGATTGGATCATTTGGGGTGATGCGCGGCGTTCTGCAGGAAGAAGTATCCGGCGGTTACGAATCCGATCATGGCTACGGTCCAGCGCATCACCTTCTGGTTGACGCGGGGGCTGTAGCGGGCCGCGAGGTATCCGCCCAGGGCTGCCACGAATGCCATTTCCAGACAGAACTGCCAGGCCACCCTCCGGGCAACAATGAAGCTGATGGCGGGGATGCCGATCGAGACCGCCGCGGTCACCACTTTCAGCGCGTTCATCTCGTGGATGTTGTGGATGCCGCAGATGCCGAACAGGGCCATGACCAGAAAGCCTCCGCCCGCCCCGAAGTAGCCGACGTAGATGCTGACGAGAACCATCCCCGCCAGAAGCAATTTGTCATAGCGGCGGCCGTCGGAGAGGGTGGAAAGCCACTTCCCGAGCGGAAAGCTGAGCATGAAGATGACGGCGGCGAACAGCAGCAGCCAGGGGAGCATGATGCGGAATCTCTGGTTGCCGGTGCGGAGGAGCAGAAATCCGCCCAGCCATCCGCCGGCTCCCGAAGCCAGCGCGAGGGGCAGCAGGCTCCACCCGTAGGAGCGCAGCTGGCGGCGAAAGGCCACCAGCGAAGAGAGCTGGCCGGGCCACAAGGCCACGGTGTTTGTGGCTTGGGCGGTGACCGCGCCCACCCCCGCCACCGAGGTGCTGGCGATCAGCGCCGGCAGGGAAAGAAACGATCCGCCCCCGGCGATGGTGTTCAGGACACCCGCGAAGAACGAAGCGGCCGGCAGCCAGACATAGCGGAACAGGGGAAGAACGAACGGGGCCATGCCTCACTGTAACGAGTGAGGGCATAAAGAACCATAAAGGTTTACCGGAATCCGATCCGGCCACTTGATTCTCAGCAAACTTCGCGCTCGCGACAGCCTGATACACTCCCGCTAGAAGCAAGCTGGAGTTTCGTCGATGAAATCAAGTGCTCTTGTTCTATGTCTCGCGGCAGCCGTGGCCGCGCACGCTCAAACCGCAGCCAAGCCCGCGGCCAAACCAGCCGCGACGGCACACCCCGCGGCGGCGGCCAGCACGGTCAAATATCCCCCCGGTGTCGCCCCCGTCCCGGGCGTCCCCAAGACTGCCTTTTCGCTGCGGTACCAGGACATCAAGGTCGGCACCGGCGCCGACGCCGTGCCGTTGAAGATGTACAAGGTGAAATACACCGGATGGCGTGCGGCGGACGGAGTGGTCTTCGACTCGTGGGACAAACATCCGACGCCGATCGCGGACAAGGACGGCAAGGCGGTTACGGGCGACGATGGAAAGCCCAAGATGGGTCCCCCGGAGCCGGCCAGTTTTCCTGTAGGCCTGGGGCGCATGATTCCCGGCTTCGACCAGGGCTTTACCGGAATGAAGGTGGGCGGCAAGCGGCGTATTTTCATTCCCTGGCAGCTGGGCTATGGGGCCCGGGAGATGCCGGAACGGGGAGCGGATCATCCCGGAATTCCTGCGAAGTCGGACCTGGTGTTTGACGTAGAGCTGGTCGAGATGGTGGATCTGCCGGCGCCGGCGCATCCTCCGATGGGAGGAGCGACTGGAATGCCGGGCGGCGCTCCGCATCCGGCGACGCCTCCGACTGGGGCACCGGCCGGAGCAGGGGCAACGACGCAGCCTTCGACTCCGACAACGCCGCCCCCTGCGAGTTCGACGACATCCCCGCCGCAGAAATAAGGCGGGAAAGAGCAGGATTCAAGCCGCGCCGGCAGGCCCGTCTGTCCAGACTGGGAGTTCCGGCGTGGCGGCCAGAAGCTGGCGGGTGTACGCCTCTCTCGGAGAAGCGCACACAGCCTCGGCTTCGCCGGCCTCGACCAGCCGTCCGTGCTGCATGACAGCGATCCGCGTGCTCAGGTAGCGAACCATGGGCATGGAGTGGGAGATGAACAGGTAAGCCTGCCCGCGGTCGCGCTGCAGCCGGCGCAGCAGGTTCACGATCTGGGCCCCGATACTGACATCGAGCGCGGAAACGGGCTCGTCGAGAATTAGCAGCCGGGGCCGGAGCGCGAGCGCCCGGGCGATGTTGATGCGCTGCCGCTGGCCGCCCGAGAACTCGTGCGGATGGCGTTCCAGGGCCGATTCGTCCAGACCCACTTCACGCAGGAGCTCGACCGCCCGGGCGCGCAGGGTCGCGCGATTCCCGGCGCCGTCGATGCGGTGAATCAGGAACGGCTCGGTGATGATTTCGCGTACGGTCATGCGCGGATTGAGGGCGGCGTAGGGATCCTGGAAGACGGGCTGCATCTGGCGGCGGAGCCGGCGCAGTTCTTCTCCCGAAGCCGCTGCGACTTCGAGGCCATCGACCAGCACGCGGCCGCTGGTGGGCTGGACCAGACCCAGGATCATGCGCGCGACAGTGGTCTTGCCTGACCCCGACTCGCCCACCAGGCCCAGGGTCTCTCCCGCTTCGATGGTCAGCGAGACGTTCTCGACCACCGGACACAGTTCCGAGCGCAGCCCTACGCGCCGCGGATAGCTTTTGCTGACTGCTTCGACTTCCACCAGCGCCATATCGAAATGGTACAGCCGGACGCGGGCGGGGATTGGCAACTCGACAAGCTGGCCCGATCGCGCAGTCGCGCGTTCATTTGTGGTCAGCCGAAGTATCTGCGCGTAGTGGCTCGAGAGCCCGCGCAGACATCTCCTCGATCCAGGTTTCATACCGTGCCCGGGATACTTCCAATTCACCGCGCTCTGACAGGCCGTTGCTGGTTGTCTGGGAGACAGGCATCAGCGATGACTCTTTCACGCCTTTGCCCGCCAACGAGCGCACGAGTGAGGCAAAGATGGTCTGGGGGGAACCGCCTGAAGCGCGCGTAATCTCATACTCGAACCGAACCCGTCTCCCGAGATGGATTCCAAACTGGAAGGCATCCCCGTTGCCGGTCAGATCGGCGAGGGCGCGGTCCAGCCGGCTGAGCGCGCGCTGGGCGTCGCCATTGAGGGCGAAATTTTCCACGATACACCAGGTCTCGTCGTCGCTGTGCATGCGCGCAAGTTTCTGTGTCAACCAAGGATCGGGTGCATTGCGGTCGACATAACGGTCCATTTCCTCCTGGGCACTCGCAGTGGTACCGAAAAGTGCGACGCCTGAGCCGAGGATCGCCAGCCAGCGCACATCTTTGAACACGGCGCGTTCCCGTGCGAACGGTTGCAAGACCAGGAGCTTGATTCCTCTGTATTCACTCACGGTCGCTCCATTCTGGACCGCTGCGGTGAAGATGCGAGCCTGATCAAAATGTCCGCTGGCCAATAGGCTGTGTTCCGCCTGTCCTGCGACGTTCAGGCTCGCGACCAGGATCACCTGGCGAATCACTCTCGTGTCATCGACGCCGGACAATGCCACGAAGTCCTGAAGATCAACTTCGTTATTGCCGGTAAACAGGAGGAAGTGGCCCTCGCCGGGGGAACTGCTGATTCCTGCCAACAACTGCGGGTCGTGAGGAACCAGCGAGAGGAGCCGCGGGTCGGGAGGCGTTGCCGAAGCGATGGCGGCGCACAGGCTCGGGAAGAGCAGGAGTGCCCAACGCCGGAAAACTTGCTGACGGCCCATGAGTCCTCCAAAGCCCGCGAGGCTTGCGCTTGGGAGGGAGGTAAAGCGACCGCTCTGCGACGACCTGCTTGATTCGCTTAACTCCGCAATTCCGGGGAGAAAAAGAATGCAAAAACCGAATCTGTGAGTAAATGCGGAATCGAAGGACGGATCGGGACATCGATATTGAAGATTTGATGGTTTTCCTGTGTCCGAACGGGTATGCCGGCCGCGCTCAGTCCAGCTTCGGGTGAAGCTTGTGGAAGCCGGTGGCCTCCTGATACGCGCGGGCAAAGGCGGCCAGCTTTGCGTCCTGGTAGTGGGCGGCCAGGAAGGTGAGCGAAACCGGAGTGCCGGGGCCACCGATATCGTCGTCATCGCCGGTGTCGAGCGTGGGCGGCCGGGGCGCGTCATCGCCGCGCAGCCCGTTGGGCAGAATGATGGCCGGATGGCCGGTGAGATTCGTGGCGACCAACTGTACGCCGCTGGTGGGCGTCACGATGATATCCACCTGCTCGAACAGCGCCGAGACCTGCTGGATGGCGAGGGTGCGGGCGCGGTTGGCCTGGATGTATTCGACGGCGGGATAGAAGCGGGCCACGCGGAATTCGTTGGGCCAGTCGTCGGGGCCCTGCTCGGTAAGCAGCTTGTCGCGGCCGGAGAGAGTGAGGTCGTCGAAGGCGGCGGCCGCCTCGGCGCCGAGCAGCGGGGTCATGGCGCCGTAGGGGAGCTTGGGCAATTCGACCGGAACCAGGCTCACGCCCATGGAGCGGAGTTTGTCGAGCGCGGCAAGATCGTAACGGCGGTCGTAGTCGCTGCGGGCACGGCCGGCTTTCCGCTCCTCGTTTTCCTTTTCGCGCTTCTTCTTTTCTTCGGCGGTTTCGCCGGCAGAGGCTTCTTTGAGTTCGAGCGGTTTGGGTTCGTCGAAGGCGCTCTTCAGATAGCCGATGCGCAGCTTGCGCCAATCGAGATTCGGGTCCCAGCGAAATCGGGCGGGGTAAACGGAGGCGTCTTTCCCGTCGGGACCATGAATTGCCTGGAGCACCAGCGCGCAATCTTCAACGGAGCGACAGATGGGGCCGAGCTTGTCCATGGTCCAGCTGAGGGCCATCGCTCCCGTGCGGGGAACGAAGCCAAACGTGGGGCGCAGGCCGGTGTCGCCGCAGCGGGTGCAGGGGGAGGAGATGGAGCCCAGCGTCTCTGAGCCGATGGCGAAGGCAACGCATCCCGCTGCCACGGCGCTGGCCGAGCCGGCGGACGATCCGCTCGAACCCTGCTCGGGATTCCAGGGATTACGGGTGCGGCCACCGAACCACTTGTCGCCCATGGCCAGCGCGCCGAGGGTGAACTTGGCCACCAGCACTGCACCGGCGGCGTCGAGGCGCTGAACGACGGTTGCGTCTTCATCGAAGGACTGATGCTCGAATCCGCCCGCGCCCCAGGTGGTCGGATAGCCTTTGACGGCGAGCAGGTCTTTTGCGCCCCAGGGAATGCCGTGCAGCCCTCCGCGATACTTGCCCGCGGCGATTTCCGCATCCGCTGCCTTGGCCTGCGCCAGGGCGCGGTCTTCGGTCAGCGTTATGACGAAGTGCAGTTTGGAGTCGTAGCGCTTGAGGCGCTCGATGTACATCTGCGTCAGCGCGACGGAGGTGATTTTGCGCATCCCGAGCAGAAGGCCCAGGTCTCGCACTGTGGCGAAGGCAACATCCTCGATTTTTCCGGGCGGGTCCGGGAGGTGAAACAACTCGTCGCCCGCCACACCCTTGATTTCCGCCTTGCAAGGATCATCCACGTTGCCAGCCATCGGCTTCGCCGGGGGCAGGGGACGAAATATATAGGCCGGCGCCACGGAATTCGGGATTTTCAGCTTGCGGATCGCCTTCGATGAACCGTTCTGATCAACCAGCCCGTCGATCATCATCTGCTTCTGCTCGGCGGTGAACGGGCCAATGCCGGCGAGGATCGCGGCCTGATCGATCATCTCCGGCGTGAACTTCGGCGGCTTGGACTGGTCGGTGTTGGAAGATTCCTGAGCCTGCGCGGCGAGGGTGTAGAGAACGCCGGGAAACAGGGCCGACGTGATGCCCGCGCGGCTGCAGGCGGTGAGAAAGCCGCGACGATCGAGTGTCATCTGTCGAAGTCCTTAAGGGGGAATGGCCTCGTGAAAACTATTGCTAAGTCTCCGGCGGCGTTACGTGGTCAAACGGTCAGGTGAGATGGCCTGCAAAGGACAAAGATCGATCGTGATGTGACCCTTGCCGATGAGTGAAACGTCGATTTCGGTTTCGCCCGGCTTCAGCGTATAGACGCGGCTGGTAATGGCCTCGCGGCCGCCAATGAACGATTCGATCACCGATCCATCGAGGAAGATGCGCAGGGTGGGACGCGGCCAGGGAAGGGACGGAAGCGGGATGCCGATCTCGCCGCAGTGAATGGAGTCGCCGGGCACGTTGACCGCCAGTTGCCAGACTTCGGACCCGGACACCAGCAGGCGCACCGTGACCGTGCGCGCCGAGAAGTCGATGGGAACGCGCAATTCATGGCGCAGCTCGGCGAGCTTGCCGCGGAATGGAGCGGCGGCGTCTACGTCCGCTTTCTGAGCGGTTCCGCGAAGCTTCTCCACTTCCGGGGCGGGATGCATTTCGAGCTGGCCCTGCTCGCCGATGCTCAGTACGCGGGGCAGAGACATGCAGCCCGACCAGCCCGCGGCTGCAAACTCGGCTTCGGGTCGGGTTTCGCGGATCCATCCCCACAGGATGCGCCGGCCATCGGGAGTGAGAAAGGTCTTGGGCGCGTAATAGGCGCCGTGGTCGAGCACGCCCGAGCGTTTGGGGCTGTAGGTATGGGCGGCGGAATCGTAATCTCCGGTCGTCCAGATCACCTTGTTCTCGGTGGAGTAGTGAAGGTAGTGCTCTTTGCCGAGCGCGAAGAAGTCGGGGCACTCCCACATCTCCCCGGTGTCGCAGGGATTGGCCGCCTGCTTGCCGTTGGGGATTCCGGAGGCCAGCGGATGCAGGTATTCCCACTTGCGCAGGTCCTGTGACCGGTAGAGAAGAACGCAGCCGCCCTTGCCGCGCTCCCCTGATCCCACGCCGAGATACCAGCCGTCGGCTTCCTTCCACGGACATGGATCGCGGAAGCCTGTCACCTGCATGCCCGGCGGAGGCGTGGCGATCACGGGCGTTTCGATCTTCTTCCAGCGCAGGAGGCCGTCGTCTTCGGCGGTGGCGAGCATCTGCGTCTCGCGCAGCTTGTCGTTGCCGTCGCGGATCGTCACCTGGTCGGGAGGGGCGTTCTGGACCCCGGTGTAGATAAAGGTTGGGACGCCGTTCGAGATGACGGCCGACCCGCTGAAGCAGCCTTCGCTGTCGGCTCCGCCGGGCGTGGGAGCGAGCGCGATGGGCTCGTGATGCCAGTGAACCATGTCGGGGCTGACGGCGTGGCCCCAGTGCATGTCGCCCCACACGGCGGCGTGCGGATTGAGCTGGTAGAAGAGGTGGTATTTGCCTTTCCACCAAACGGGCCCATTGGGATCGTTCATCCAGTTGTGGGGTGGAAGCAGGTGGCAGGCGGGGCGGAGCGGGTCGTGGGCAATGTCCGGGGCGGAGGGCGACGTTTGGCCGGCAAGTGCGGCGGAGGCTTCCCATCCGAACGATCGCTGACGGGAGGCGAGGGCGGCGGCTGAGCCCAGCGCGGCAAGAAACTTCCGGCGGTCGATGTTCTTTGCTTTCATCAGGGCCGCCAATCGGCAGGTTCTTGCGAAAGACAAACCGGACGGATCGTTCTTCGCAAGCAAATTCTAAATATAGCGCCTCTGCCAAGGGCCACATTCTTCGGAAGCAAAGCTAACTGCTGGCAACCGCGTCCGCCACCTGGCGGATGTGTTGCGGCCGCGTCCGGCAACACCCTCCTACCATGTGCGCACCTGCGGCAAACCACTCCCGCGCCAGGGACCCATACCCTGCTGGATCGTTGCTGCCAGTCCAGCAGCGCCGTACCGCGTCCCAGCCTTCGCCGGAGTTGGGGTATACAAGCACGGGCAGGCTGGTTGCACCGCTCAGTTCGCGAATCAGTGCAGAGATGAGGGATGGCGCGGTGCAGTTGGCTCCGATGGCAACGGTCTGGGGAAATCCAGCCACGGCGAGAGCACAATCCCTGAGCCGTTCGCCGTGTGCCACGCGCTCGGCGTCGCGGCAGGTGAAACTGAACCAGACCGCCAGCCCCGGCCATGGCGCGAGAGCTTCGCCGATGGCCTGCGCTTCCTCGAGCGAGGGAAGAGTTTCGAAGGCCAGCAGGTCGGGCCGATCGTCACCGGTTGCGCGGCCAAGAACCTCGATTCGCCGGCGATGGAAGTCGACCAGCTCTGCGTGGGTCAGGGCGTAGTTGCCGTGATATTCGGCCCCGTTGTGCAGTGCGGCCCCATAGGGTCCGAGGGACGCCGCGATGAGGGTGCGCCGGTGGGAAAACCCGGACGCGGCGTGGCGTGCCAGTGCCACCGATCGCAGCAGTGCAGCATCTGCGCGTCGGGGATCGAGTCCGATTTCCGCATAACCCATCCGCGAAACCTGGTAGCTTGCGGTCTCGATGCAGTCCGCTCCGGCCTCGATGTAGGCGCGATGCACGGCTACGATTTTTTCCGGTGCTTCCTCGAGCACGTGCGCCGACCAGAGCGGCCCATCGATGCGTGCTCCCAGGTATTCGAGCTCCGAGGCCAGGCCGCCATCGAGCACACGAACGCCATCGAGCATGGAGGCGCGCGTTTCGACCGTCGGTGGCATGGGTTCATCCTAGCGCCTGAGCCGCTATGCACCCTGAAACCTGACACCTGACAGCTATCCCACTACAATCCCACTCATGAGTGCTGCTCCAGTCAGGAGTGCTTCGCTACCCAGTTATGACGAAGCATCGAGCATTGTTGCGGAACGCGCCGTCGAAGTTGGCCGGCGTCCGGCCGCGGAGCGCGTCGATCTGGGAGAAGCGGTGGGCCGAGTGCTGGCCGAGCCGGTTCGAGCCGACCGCGACCAGCCGCCCTTCCCGCGCTCGACTCGCGATGGGTTTGCCTGCCGGGCTGCCGAGGCGTCGCAGCACAAGTCGCTGATCGTGGCCGGATCGATTCACGCTGGCCAGCCTCCCGCCGGTCCGCTTCCGGAGAAAGCCGCCTGGGAGATCATGACCGGGGCGCCGGTTCCCGCAGGGGCCGACGCGGTGGCCATGCTGGAGCACGTGGAACGCGCAGGCAAGGTGCCCGGGAAGATACGGCTTTTGCCGCCCCACGTCCTCGAGCCGGGCGAGAACCTTGTGCCGCAGGGGGCCGAAGCCCGGGCCGGGGACGAGGTGCTTCCGACAGGTATCCGGATCGGTGCGCAGCACATTGCCCTGGCGGCGGCCTGCGGTTGTGCCGTGGTCCGCGTATTTCAGCGGCCCCGCGTGGCGATCCTGACCACGGGAGACGAACTGGTTCCGGTGGGCGCCGAACCGGGACCCGGACAGATCCGCAACTCCAACGGCGGGATGTTAGCGGCGCTGGTGGCCCAGGCGGGCGGCCAGCCCTGGATCCTGCCCACGGCGGCGGACACGGACCGCGACCTCGACGAAGCGCTCGGGCAGGCCGTTGCGGCGGATATGCTGCTCATCACAGGCGGAGTCTCGGCGGGCAAGTTCGACCTCGTCGAGCCGGCTCTGGCGCGCATGGGCGCCCGCTTCCACTTCACCGGAGTGCGCATCCAGCCCGGAAAGCCGCTGGTTTTCGGCCATTTCGCTGAGTCGAAACATCCCGGAGCGCAAAAACGCGGAACGCCTTTTTTGGGGCTTCCGGGGAACCCGATCTCGTCGGCGGCTACGTTTCTGCTCTTTGGCACGCAGGTCCTGGCTTCCCTGGCCGGCAGCCGTCCGTCGGGGCCGCCCTTTGTCCTGGCGCGGCTCGCCAAAGAGGTGAAAGGCAAGCCCAACCTGACTCGCTTTGTGCCCTCGTATTGCAAGTTCAATCCTGGAGGCGGCGATCTGCCCGAGGTGAGGACCGTTCCATCGCAGGGGTCAGGCGATCTGGTTTCGTTTGCGCGCTCCAACTGTTTTCTGGTCGTGCCCGAAGGCACCGACCGTCTCAAGGCCGGTGCAACCGTCCGCATCCTTCTGGTTTGAGGAGCTTATGCCCGAATCCGCGCCGCCCCGCCTCTCCCACTTCGACGCCGCAGGCCAAGCCGGCATGGTCGACGTCAGCGCCAAGCAGGCGACGCGCCGCACGGCTACCGCGTCCGCATTCGTCGAGCTTTCCGCCGCGGTCATTGCCGCGCTGCCGGAAAATCCCAAGGGCGATCCGCTGGAAGTGGCGCGATTTGCCGGTATCCAGGCGGCCAAGCGCACTGCCGATCTGATCCCGATGTGCCACCCGCTCCCCCTTACCCACGTCGATGTTCAGGCGGAGATCAAAGGCGACGGCGTGCGCATTACGGCTACGGTCTCGACAGTCGGCGTGACCGGGGTGGAGATGGAGGCGCTGACCGCGGCGTCCGTCGCCGCCTTGACGGTCTACGACATGACCAAGGCCCTCGACAAGGCGATTGTGATCCGGAGTGTGCAGTTGGAAAGGAAAACCGGCGGAAAGAGCGGGGATTATGCGCGCGAGGGTGGGCGGGTGTGACCGCGGTGGACAGCCGATGCCGGGAATGTTCGGGGGGATGGCCCGAAAGGAGTCTACAATCAGTTACCTGCCCAAGGAGTCGAGACGATGGTCGCGGGTACAGCCCAAGCCGCGGAGCAAACGGAACTGGTCGCCACGCTGCGGGAGTTTCGCGCGGAATCGGGCCGATTGCTGCTCGAACTCATCGATCAATCCCCCGTTTTGCTGATCTTCCTTCGCCATTTTGGGTGCGCGTTTTGCCGCCAGGCGCTGGATCAGGTCTCACAGATCCGAGGGCAGATCGCTGCCAAGGGGGCAATCCCCGTGTTCGTGCATCTTGGTTCCCCTGAACGGGCCAAGCCGTACTTTGATTACTACCAACTTTCGGATGTTGAGCGAGTCAGCAATCCCGACGGATC
>DASXGD010000443.1:0-2476 GCA_036489245.1 Occallatibacter sp.
GATTTGCGAAGTTCGCTGACTATGGAGGACTTGCCGACCCCTGAGTAGCCTGACACCAAAACCAGCTCCGGATCGCAGCCTGCAGTGGCCCGGTCGAACGCTGCTTGCAGGGTCGCGATTTCCGATTCTCGTCCGTACAACTTCTCCGGAATCAGCAGCCGGTCAGGTGTGTCTTGTTGGCCGAGGACGAACGGATCGATTCGATTCTGGGCTTCCCACTCCGCCAGACAGCGACGCAGATCGCTCTCCGCCCCGGCGGCTGTCTGGTAGCGCTCGTCCGCGTTTTTCGCCAGCAGCTTCATAATGATTGTCGAAACGGCGACAGGAATCTCTTTCGATCGCTCGTAAGGTGTCACCGGTTGCCGCGCGATGTGCGCGTGCATCCACTCAACAGGATCAGACGCCTCGAATGGAAGGCTGGCGGTCATCAATTCATAAAGGGTGACGCCGAGAGAATAGAGGTCGGTCCGTGAATCGACAGAGCGGTTCATTCGTCCTGTTTGTTCGGGCGCCATGTATGGGAGAGTTCCGGCAACCAGTTGGACAGACGCAGCCGCCTGCCGTTCACATGGAAGGCGTGACGTAATTCCGAAGCCCATCAGCCGGATGTTTCCCACGGCATCAACCAGGACATTGGCGGGCTTCACATCTCTATGGACAAACCCCTTCTTGTGCAGGCCACCGAGAGCTTTCGCCAGGCCAATGGCGACTCGCAGGAACTCTGGCGTTTCCATCCTTTCTTGAGCGAGTCGATCCAGAGTTTCACCGCCATGATCTTCAAGCACGAGCGCAACCTGCCCGCGGTACTCAGAAAGCTCTAATGGCCGGACCGCCCATTCGGGATCGAGATCGTTCCTGAGGGAATATTCCTGGCCCAGCTTATTAACCGTGTCGATCGATGGATGTCGTAGGGCGGGAACAAGCAGGAGTACGGATGTCGAACCAGGCGCGCTCGGATGCCTGTCTCGGTATAGCGCGAACTCATCATCCTTGCGGAGCTGCTCGCACATGCTTTGCTGGAGTTCTTCCAAGGTTTTATTCTGCGACCTTCGGGTAGGCGCCGATCATACAGAGCCGTGTCAAGAATGTCATAGTGAACGCATGACGCTCATCCCCTAATACTACTGGGTCATAAAAATGACGGGTAAATCCTGCTGAGTCAGGACCTTGCGGATTGCACCGTTATCCTGAGAAGGGATGACTCCAGCGCCTGCCGATGGGCGAGCCGTGAACGAGACTTATGAACTCCTCCGCCGTGCGGCCGCCCGCAGGCAGCCAGTAGCGGCAATCTATGATGGCCTGCCCCGTCTGCTTTGTCCGCATGTATTGGGTCGGAAGGCAGGCCAGTTCCATGTGTTGGTCTATCAGATCGGCGGGAGGAGCAGCAGCGGGTGGCCGCTGACAGCGTCGCAAGCCGGGATTTGGCGCTGTCTCGCCGTGGAGAAACTCAGCCAGGTCGAGTTGAGTGCGGAAGCATGGCGCACCCAACCACGCTCCCGGCGGCAGACCTGTACTGATGAAGTGGATTTCGATGTCGACGATCAGTCTGCAGAAGATCCGCAGTAGGGGCAATGCGGCACTTGTCGAAGTAACAGGCGCGCGAGGATAATTCGCAGTGTCGCGATCGAGTGGGGATTATGCCGCTCGGGGCGTACGCGGTGACCCGCGCGGGCTGAAGTGCGGTACCGGCCGGGGGGCAACGAATCCAAGATGACCGGCGCGGGCAGAGGGGGAAAAACGGTTCCGCTCGGCCACCAGGAACCCATAAGCTGCAATACATAGCGTGGCGTGATGGTGGAACCCGCGCCAGTTGCGACCTTCGAAATGCCCGAGCCCTAACTCTTGTTTCAGCTCTTGGTAGTCCCGTTCGATGATCCAGCGCTGTTTGGCCATTTTGATTAAAGCTTTGAGCCTGGTGTCGGAGGGTAACGTCGATATCCAATACTTAGTGGGTTCTGTTTCTCCTCGCGGCCATTCGATCAGTAACCATTCCTCGGCGTGCGGTTCCGCTTTCCAATAATCCCGATGAGCCGGGCGTACCCGAACCGCGGCAAAGCGGGATTGCAGTTTCCGTTCCGCACCTTCACGCCAGGTGATTTCCCTGAAGGCATTGGAGGGCAGGCTCATCGCCAGCCGCTTCACGGAGACGGGTTGATGGTCCGTGGTCCGCTGCAGGAGTCGCGGAGGCCGCCCCATTTTCCCTCGGGGCTTTGCGGGTAAAGGTTGTTTGCCAGGTTCCCAGACCGTCATCGAGCTTTGCACACCCACAACATATTGCAGACCGAGCCCGGTGAGTCCGTCACGAAAATCGGTGTTGATGCCATAAGCCGCGTCAGCCAGAACAATCCCGCGATTCACCTGCGCCGCCACCGCTGCCCGGATCTGGTCCAGAGCGATCTCCGGCTTGGTCTGAAACCCAACCTCGACCGGCACTTCTGTCTTATCCCGGCGTTCGGCATCTTCGGCCCATTCCTTA
>DASXGD010000504.1:0-4302 GCA_036489245.1 Occallatibacter sp.
TCTCGCCCAGCGCGGCGATCTTGCCATCGGCCATGACAAGGGTTCCGTCTTCGATAGTCCCATGGCTCACGGTCAGCAGCTTGCCGCCGGTAATCGCCACGACCCTGGGCGACGGCGACTGGGCGGCGAGGGCGGCCACAGTTGAGACCGCCAGGACGCTCTTCCAAAACCAGGAAAGAATCATTGGCCGTCCTCCTCGCCGACTTCATCATCTCCGCCGAATCCGCCGTCGTCGTGCATTACGCCATTGAAATGCGTTGCGCCGAGGCCGGGAAGCGATGCGTCAAAGAACAGATCGCCGTCGATGAAGACTTTTTGCGCCCGCGCATAGGTCGAGAGCGGATCGTGATTCCACAGCACCAGGTCTGCATCCTTACCCACGTCGATCGAGCCGGTGCGATCGTCCACGCCGATGATCCATGCCGGGTTCAGGGTCACCATGCGGATCGCCTCATCCTCGGTGGCGCCGCCATAGTGCACCATCTTGCCCGCCTCCTGGTTCAGGCGCCGGATATGGTCGTCCGAATCGCTCTTGAGCGCCACGCGCACGCCCTTGCGCATCGACATCACCGCGTTCCACGGAATGGCGTCCCAGGCCTCGTCCTTGTATCCCCACCAGTCGGCAAACGTGGCGATAGCGGTCTGGTCCGCGGCGATCTTGTCCGCAACTTTGTACATCTCAAGCGCATGATGGAAGGCGCGAATCTTGTAGCCGTACTCCTTGGCGATGGATTCCTCGGTTAGAAACTCATCGGCGCGATAGCAGTGGATCTGAACGTAGAGCTTGCCCCGCAGCACGTCCGCCAGGGCTTCCAGCTTCAAGTCGCGCTTGGGCGCGACGGCATCCTTGTCGGCCTTGGCTACCTTGGCGTTGTACGCATCCCACTCGGCCATGTAGTGCTTCGCGTCTTCAAACGCCATGCGCATCACTTCGAAGTTGCCCATGCGCGTCGATGGCAGTTGATCGCGGCTGCCGTATACGCGCTTGGGATTTTCGCCTGATGCGAACTTGATGGATCCTGGAGCATTGGGAAACAGCATGGCGTCGCGGTCCAGCCCGAACTTGTTTTTGATCACCACCGCCTGGCCGCCGATCATGTTGGCCGAGCCGTGCAGCAGCAGCTCCGTGGTCACCCCGCCGGCCAGCGCGCGATACAGGTCGGCGCTGCGATTGTCGAACGCGTCGATCATATGCATCGACGGGGTAACCGGACTGGTGGCCTCGTTCACGTCGCTGTCCAGCGCCGAGTGCGAGTGGGGATCGATGATGCCTGGCGAGAGCCACATGCCCGCAGCGTCCACCACCACGGCCGATGCCGGCGCATTTACCGTTTCGCCGACACCGGCGATCTTGCCGGCGTGCACCCACACCGATCCGTGCTCGATGGTGCCGTGGCTGGCGGTCATCACGGTTGCATTCCGGATAACCAGGTCCGAAGGCGGTGCGGCCGGCTGCTGAGCATTCAATGCTGCTGCAGTTGTTGCAAAAATGAAAAACAGACGAACTACGGACCGCCAATGACTGGGCAGCCTTGGATGGAATTGCTTCAAGAGGCCTCCTGAAACGCAAAAAACTGCGCGTGAACTCAAAGCTCAAAAGGGAAGAATGCCGGCTTGATCGAACCGATTGCCTTGGCCGCATCCTATCGCATCCGGTGACCCGGTGTGGAGGAAAAGACCGGCGCGCTAACCTGCCGCAAGCACCGCATCGGCAATGTGAGCCGCCTCGACCGCGGGTCTTACCGTATGCACGCGCACGATCGAAGCGCCATGCAGAATGGCAGCCACCGTGGCCGCGACGCTCGCCGTTTCGCGTGCACCCACTGGAGCCGGCGATCCCCCGTAGAGCGGGGCCAGTACATGTCCGAGGAACGATTTGCGCGAGATCCCGGCGAGGAGCGGACGGCCGAGCGACAGCAGATGATCCTGCCGCGCCAGCAGCGCGTAATTCTCACCGAGCCGTTTGCCGAAACCGTAGCCGGGATCGACCACGATCGATTCCGGCCGAACGCCGGTGGCCACGGCGACGGCAAGGCTCGAGGCAAGTCCATCGCGCACCAGGTTCAGAACCGCGTCCGGGGCCAACTGGGGTTGAGTGCGCCACTCCTCTGGCCGGCCGCGTGTATTTGTAAGCACGACGCCGGCCCCGCTGCCTGCGCAGGCGCCCGGCATCTCAGGGTCCCACGTGAAGCCGCTCACGTCGTTGATAATTTCGGCCCCGGCCGCGACCGCCGCGCGGGCCGTTGCAGCCTTGTATGTGTCCACGGAGACAACTGCATTGGGCTTTTCTTTCAAGATGCCTTCGAGCACGGGAAGCAGCCGCGCCTGCTCTTCCTCCGTGCTTACCAGGGGCGCATCGTCCGAGCCATGGGTGCCTCCGGCGCGCGAACCCGGCCGCGTGCTCTCCGCGCCCAGGTCAAGAAGATCGGCTCCCTCTTCGAGGCATTGCATGCAGTGGGCTACTGCGGTTTCCGGAGTAAGAAAAGAGCCGCCATCGCTGAAGGAGTCGGGCGTGATGTTCACGACACCCATCACCAGCGTGCGGGCACCCAGCTCCAGACTGCGGGTGCGCAGCTGCCACGTGATATTTGTGCGTCCCGGAAACTTCATCAGACCCCGCATTCCCTTTCAAGCGGTGACTCGATTCTAAGCTCGGTGGTTAATCTCGGGGGTTAACCCGGTTTGCGGAGCCTGCTAAACTCCGGAGCATGATCCCTTCTCGCCGTTGGTGGGCGCTGTGGCTATTGTGTGTTTTGATCCCTTGCTCCGGTTTGGAGTCACAGACTAAATCTGCCCGGCCCGCGGGGGCGCATACCCCAGTCGCCGATCGCATCAACGCCATTCTGGCAGACCCGGCTGTGAGCCACGCTCAATTCGGCATCAGCGTCGTCGCCCTGGACGGCCAGCAACTCTATGGCATGAACGAAGGCCGCCTGTTCGTGCCGGCCTCGAACGCCAAACTGTTCACCACGGCTGCGGCTTACGCCCTGCTTCCCGTTGAAACGCTTACGTGGACAACCAACATCGTAGCCGGCGGCACCATCGATACCAACGGCACCCTGCACGGTGATCTGATCCTGCTGGGTGCCGGCGATCCGACCCTGAGCATGCGCCACTATCCCTACCAGCCGCCCGCGCCTCTTCCTCCTCCGGGCACGCCTCCGCCTGCCGCCCCGACACCGGGCACACCACCTCCGGCCGGCCCCAACCCGATGGAGGTTTTGCAACTGCTTGCCCAGCAGATCGAGGAGTCGGGTGTGCGCAATGTCGAGGGCAGCGTGGTGGGGGATGACAGCTATTTTCTTCACGAACCCTTCGGCACGTCCTGGGGATGGGACGACCTGCAGTGGCCGTATGGCGCGCCGGTCTCGGCGCTCTCGTTCAACGACAACACTGTCGAATTGAGGCTTGCACCGGACCCCGCTTCGCCCAGCGCAACAGTAGCGGAATGGTCTCCGAACATCGAGTACTACACGCTCGACAACACCATCACGCTGGCGGCGCAGGGTGAAACTCCGCACCCCGGGCTTGATCGCAGCCCCGGCAACATGATGGTGCGCGCCTATGGCACCGTTGCCGCCCAGGGCTTTCGTGAGGGACTTGCGGTCGACGATCCCGCCGCGTTTACCGCCACCGCATTCAAGGAAGCCCTGCGCGGCCGCGGCGTCACCGTTGCGGGGTCCGCTACCTCGGCACACCGCTATTCCATCGAAACGGGGGCCTTCGCCGCCGAGCGCGCGATGCCCATCAAGCCGCCGCCGGCCCGTGCCGGCCTCGACACCATCGCGGCGCCGCTCGAAGGTCGCAAGATCCTGGCCACACGTGTCTCCGTTCCGGTGGCGGAGGACATCACGATGACTAACAAGATGAGCCAGAATCTGCACGCCGAATTGCTTCTTCGCCTGCTGGGGAAGGTCCACGGCACAGACGGCAGCTTTGCCGAGGGAGCCCGCGTGGTGCGCCAGTTCACTACCGGCGTCGGCGTCGATGATAATGACTTCTTTCTCTACGACGGCTCGGGTATGAGCATGGATGACCGCGTAGCTCCGCGCGCGCTCACCAAGTTGCTGGTCTACGTCGCGCGGCAGCCGTGGGGCGAGGCCTGGCGGAACTCGCTGCCCGTCGCCGGCGTTGACGGAACGCTCTCGGGGCGCTTCAGGAATTCTCCCCTCAAAGGCCGCATGTGGGCCAAGACCGGGACACACAACGAAAGCGATGCGCTCTCCGGTTACATGACCACCGCAAGCGGCAAGACCGTGGCGTTCTCGATCATGGTCAACGGCCATCGCCCGGGCAGCAGGG
>DASXGD010000029.1:0-1754 GCA_036489245.1 Occallatibacter sp.
ACCGATTGAGGCAATTTGAACGCGGCGAAACTTCACTTCCGACTTGTCATCCACGATCCAAACGCCCGGCCCGCTACCGCGATCATAGACGGCACCGACTGGCACCCGGACAGACTGGTTGCCGGAGGTTTGTTTGGTGAGCAATGTGATAGTGACGGTCGAGCCGAGCGGCGCCGAGGCGGCTTCACCTTCCAGCACATAGCGGGCTTCAAAAGTTCGGCTCGCCGGGTCCGCCGCATCGGAGAGCTGGCGCAGCCTGGCCTTATACATTTGATCCTGCCCATACAGTCGGGCCGAGGCGGTCGTTCCTAAATCAGGTCGCACGCCCTCGGGCAGGTTGGTCAAGGCTTCTCGGGGACCATCATGCGCTAACTCGATCACGGCTTGCCCGGCCGCCACGACCTGGCCTGGTTCGCTCAGCGTCCGGACGATTACCCCATCGGCATCAGCTAATAAGATGGCATACTCGCTGGAGTTATTACTGACTCTTGCCTGAGCCTCCACCGCTTCCAGCAGCGCCTTGGCGCTGTCCAGCGCCGCCCGATCTTGATCATATTCCCGGCCCGATATCACACCGGATTTAATCAGCATGGCTGACCGCGTTTCATCTGCCTTGGCTTGTGTGTATTTGGCCCGAGCCGCCTCGACGTTTGCTTGTTGCGCGGCGGCTGAGAGCCTGAGATCCTCGGGATCAAGCCGCATCAGGGGCTGACCCTTCTGGACCCTCTGTCCCACATCGACGGACCGTTCCAGGATTTTTCCCGCGACTCGGAAGCCCAAGTCGCTTTGCACCCGGGCTTCCACGATCCCGGTGAAGGTTCTACTATTCGAGCCTGCCGCTGTGACCTTGAAAACCTCCACCCTCGGAGACTGCAGGCGCGGATCTTTTACGGCCGACTTGGAACACCCTCCTGCCATCAAGGCCATCGTCAGCCATCCTGCAAGCAGACCAATGGTCATCAGCGGCCGACGATCAATTTTCACAAAGCTGACTTCATCCGCGCCCCCTCCAACACATGATTGGCGTAACCATACTGCGTCTGGAGGTTGGGATGCTTTCTGTGGCGTCGGCCATTGCTGATGCGCTTTGACCGTTAGATGGTTCTTGAGTGTGTTCATGATAGGTCCTTGCGGTTCATGTATTCATGGCATGAGAGAAAATGGCCTGGTGCAGCCAGCGTGGCGTTGCCCAGGTAAAGATCACCATGGCCTTATTGGCCAAGCCTGGCACGACACTCATGCGCCCGGCGTCCAGTGCGCGGATGCCGGCGCGCACGACGGGAGCCGGCTGCATCCTCAACAGCTTCAACGCGGGCGTAATCTTCTGTTGTGCCGCGGCGGCGAATCCGGTGTCCGACATGCCCGGACAAAGCGCCGTGACCGTGATGCCATCGCGCTTGAGTTCGCGGTGCAGGGCTTCACCCAGGCGCAATACGTAAGCTTTGGCGGCTGAATAGACGGCGAAGTTCTGCACGCCCTGGTAGGCCAACAGGCTGGCGACCAGCAGAATTTTCCCGCGTCCTCGTGTCCGCATGTCTTGCGCAAAGACGTGGGTGACGGCGGTCAGGCTCGCGACATCCAACTGCACCATCGCAAGTGCTGCGTCCAACTGGCCATCCAGAAATGGGCCTTGCAGTCCGTGGCCGGCGTTGTTGATCAGGATGTCAATCGCAATGCCTCGCTCGCGGAGCCGCTGATGCAGTTGGCTGACTGCCGCAACATCTGATAGGTCAACTTGCTCCACGACGACATCC
>DASXGD010000035.1:0-4209 GCA_036489245.1 Occallatibacter sp.
GCGGAAATCCTTGAGAAATTCGCCCAGTTCCAGATCCGGGAGCCAGGAATCGACGATAACCGCATCGGGTGTGAAACATTCGGCTGCGGCCCATGCCTCTGCGCCGGTCCCTGCCTGGTGCACCTGCCAGCGCAGGCCGGAAAGGGTCTCGCTCAAGCGCTGCAGAAAATTCGAATCGCAACTGGCCAGCAGCGCGGTGCGCGCGCGAACGCGGGATGCCGAAGCCGACGCTGGAAGAACAGGTATGGAAAAGGTCTGCACTTTTATTCTCCTCGATCCGGCCGAAAGCCGGGATAATCAGTTCACCTTCATGGCTGACCCGGCGGCAACGCTCATCCCCGGGGCTGGAGTCGCCGCGGCCAACCCAACCAGAGGCTCGCCTTGGCCTGGAACCACGTAACCTTGTCCGCGCACCGTCCTGATCACCTGGCCCGGTGTCGGGTCCTTCAGCTTGCGGCGCAGATAATTCACATACACATCCACAATGTTGGTGGTCTGGGCCGGTTCCATCTTCCACACCGTCTCCAGCAACTCCACCCGTGACACACACTGGCCGCGGTTCAGCATCAGGTGCTCCAGCAGGGCGAATTCCTTGTTGGTGAGCGAAATTGGCTCGCCCCCGCGCTGCGCCGTGTGATTCATGCGGTCCAGTTCCAGGTCGCCCGTACGCAGCACCAGCTTGGCTTCGCGCTTGCGCCGCAGCAGCGCGCGGCAGCGGGCGCGCAACTCATGCAGGCTGAAAGGCTTGGTCATCAGATCGTCGGCGCCCCGGTCCAGGCAGCGCACCCGGGTCTCGACTTCCTGCCGCGCGGTCAGCACCAGTACTGGCAGGTTCCCATCCATAAGCCGGACCTCTTCCAGGACCTGTTCGCCGTCTTTCACGGGAAGATTCAAATCCAGGATCGTCAGGTCGGGAAGGTCCTCGCGAAACGCGGCCACCGCCGCCGCCCCATCCGAAGCCAACCGCACGCGATGCCCGTCAGCTTCCAGCCCCCGGCTCAGGAATGTTCCCAGCGCTTTGTCGTCTTCGGCAATCAACACCCTCATGTGAGCCTTTCTCTTCCGCCTTCTCGTTTCTTCCGTTCAGCGCCCAAGTTAGTTTGTGCTAATTTGTGCGACCCCTCTACCTTCGCGCCGGGTGAGGAAGAACTCAAGATTGGAATGAGAAAAGGAGGGACGAAGATTCCGCGAAAGAGCGCGGAGGAACGAGAGGTCCGGAATGGCTTTGATGAACGTCGGCTTGTGATGGCGGGCACTGAACCAAACGAGTCCCAGGGATCACAGAGGACAATCCATAAATCGACTCCCTGCCGCATTGACCGAATCGGTAACCGCAAGCGCAGCCGCCCAAAAAACACTTGTTGCAATTCGCTTTTTATTCGCTATAATGCGCCCATGGCAGTCACTCGGCGACAGAAAGAGATCCTCGACTTCCTCGAGACATTCGTGACCCGGAACGGCTATTCACCGTCCTTTGAGGAAATCGCTCGAGGCATGGGGCTGAAGAGTCTGGCCACCGTGCACAAACACATCACAAATCTCGAGAAGAAGGGGATGCTGGACCGCGTGCACAATCGCAGCCGTTCCATCGACGTGCTGCCTCCCGGCACCCGGACCCGAACCAGCGATCGCCTGCCGCTTGCGGGCCGCATCGCCGCGGGCCTACCGGTCGAGACATCGGAAACCGCCGAAAGCATTTCTCTCCACGACGTGGTGGGCAACCGCGACGTATTCGCCCTTGAAGTGCGGGGCGACTCTATGCGCGACGAGCACATCATCAATGGCGACTATGTTCTGGTGGAACGCACCCGGACCGCTCGCCAGGGTGAGATCGTCGTGGCCCTCGTCCATGGCGCGGAGACGACACTGAAGCGTTTTTATTCCGAAGGCAACGTCGTCCGCCTCCAGCCGGCCAATATGGAGATGGAGCCCATCTATGTGCCCGCCGCCCACGTCGCCATCCAGGGCCGCGTGCTGGGCGTCCTGCGCAAATACCGCTAACCTGAAAACGAAACGGCCCGGCGAATCGCGCCGGGCCGTCCTCCAATTCCGCATTAACAAATCTATCCGAGGATGCGCTGAACCTTTTCCTCGATCACGTTCTGAGGCACATAGCCAACGATCTGGTCGGCGACCTTGCCGCCCTTGAAAAACAACAGCGCCGGAATTCCGCGAATCCCGAAGCGCGAAGGCGTGGCACCATTTTGGTCCACATTCACCTTGGCAACCTTCAGCTTGCCCGCGTAGGTGGCGGCAACGCTATCCACAAACGGCCCGATCATCTTGCAGGGCCCACACCAGCCTGCCCAGAAATCCACCAGAACCGGCTGCTCGCTCTGCAGCACCTCTTGGTCAAAGTTCGCATCGTTTACTTCCATAACCAACACACTCGTTCCTGCCATGTTCCTCCTTGCCGATCACCCCGTTTACCCAGTGTACCGCCTTTTATGGGATGCGCTACCTGCTGTGAAAGTCGCATGCCTGGCGGGAACCCGAACCGCAAGCGGCACTTATGATGGTCGTGAAGAGGCCGCCCCGAAAAAGAGCAATCCTGATCACCCCATACAAAATTAAAGCGCCCGGATCCCTTTCAAGGAATCTCGGGCGCTAGAGCAGCCCTCCCCCAGAACTGCCCACGGACCGAGAGTAGGTTCAAACGCATTGAAAGGCAAGCAATCTTAGGTAATCCGGACGCTGATCACCAACGATAGGTCGTATACCACTTTTGTGGGGGAATCCTCGCGAGTGTCGATCGAGAAATGAAAGCTCCCATCCCATGATCGCCTGAAATTAAACCACTTGTATGTTTGAACTCTGGTGCGAGCGTTCCCCGTGCGCCCGTCCCGAATTGGCGCTTCACACGGACTCGAATCTTGCTTATCCACAGCAATCACGCCAAAGTTGCAGGCATCATTGCGAGGTTTGCGCGCAGGTCCGGATGGTACCTTCACTTTCAAAGCTGCAGGCGATCAACTCTGGCTCTGCCACTTCGCGAAGTGCCTCACGAATGGCCTTCGCAGCCGGCTTAAGACTCGCTTCGCCGTCGGCAATCACCAGCACGGCGGGGCCCGCGCCGCTCAGCGCTGATCCCAGAATCCCCGCATGGCCCGCCAGGGGCAGAAGGCGCGGTAGCATCGGGCAGATCGCAGCCCGATAGGGCTGATGAATGCGGTCGCACATGGCGATCCTCAGCAGATCCCCTCGCCCCTGCGCGAAAGCCAGTCCCAGCAGGCTCACGGATTGCAGGTTGGCAATCACGTCTTCGCGGCTGTAGGTCGCCGGCAGCACCGCGCGCGCCTTGCTCGTGGCCAGAGATTCGGCTGGCAGCGCCACGATCACACGCCACGTCGCCGGCGGCATCACCCGGGCAACGTGCACGGTCCGTCCTTCCGTTGCGGCGCTCACGAAGCCGCCCAGCCAGCACGCCGCGGCGTTATCCGGGTGCCCTTCGAGCGTGGACGCTTCTTCGAGAATCTCTTCGTCGCGCCAGCCCAGCTGGCCGAAGTGGACCGCCAGTGCAATCGCCGCCAGCCGTCCCGCGGCCGACGAGCCGCACCCCATTCCCAGCGGAATGTCGTTTGCCATGCGAATCGCCAGCGGAACCACCGGTCTCTGGTTCTCGGCGAGCAGCCTTCGATAGATCCCCAGAATGAGATTGTCTTCGAGCTGCGCACAGCGTTCCGCGTCCCGTCCTGTCACCTGGATCGAAAACTCCGCAGCCGCCTCCGCCTCCACATCCAGGTAGAAGTCGAGCGCGACCGCTGCCGCGTCGAAACCCGCGCCCAGGTTGGCGGAAGTGGCCGGCAGCCGCAGTCGGATCGGCCCGGCGTCGAATCCAGTCTTGCCGCTCATAAACCCACACCCTTCACCGTGGCCAGGACCGCCTCCGGAGTCGCGTCCAGCGTGATCGCGTTGCGGCGCAGACTCTCAATCTGAGCCTCGTTGCCCGCCTTCTCCTCGTCGCGCAACAGCGTGCCGCGATGAAAATCGATCGTGTAATCGGCATCTTTGAGCGTATGGCCGGTCAGCACCAGCACCACGGTTTCGCCGCCTGTGACCAGGGTCTTCGCGCGCAGTTTTTTCAGGCCGGCAAGCGTCACCGCCGAAGCCGGCTCGCAGCCCAACCCCTCAGCTCCCAGCTCCGCCTTGGCGATGGCAATTTCCGCTTCCGACACGTCGATGCACCATCCGCCCGTGTCCTGCACCACG
>DASXGD010000039.1:0-4973 GCA_036489245.1 Occallatibacter sp.
GGGGACTGCCCCTGATCGCGATCAATCATCTGGAAGGACACATTCACGCGGTGTTGCTCGAAGAACGGCAGAAGGATTCCAAACCGCAGATCCTTCGCTACGCTCAGGATCACCGTGGAGCTAATGGGCTGGATGACGAGCCGGCGTTGGCGCTGGTCGTCTCGGGCGGTCACACGCACCTTTACCTGGCTCGCCCGAGCGATGGAACATGGAATTACACGCTGGTCGGACGCACGCTGGATGATGCCGCCGGCGAAGCATACGACAAGGTCGCGAAGCTGCTCGGGTTGGGCTATCCGGGCGGACCGTGGATCGACTCGCTGGCAGTTTTCGGCGATCCGCGCGCGGTGCCTTTTTCCTTTGCACAAATCAAACCAAAACTCCACCTCGGCGGTAAGCCGCCGAGAACCAAGGCCGCGAAGACGGCGCCCATCGCCGATCTCGACCCGCACTTTCTCTTTTCGTTTTCGGGGATCAAAACCGCGGTCCTGCGCTATGTGGAGTTGCATGGCATGCGGGCCGAGGCCCGGGAACGCGTCGCGGTGATGCTGGCCATGGCGCGTCCGCCCCAAACCCGCGAGGCGGCGCTGGCCCTCTGCCCCCAACCGGTGCTCGACCTGATCGCCAGCTTTCAGCACGCGGTGGTCGGCGACTTGATGAAGAAGACCTTCGCCGCCGCTGAATCGCTGGGGGCGAGGCGCATCCTCGTCACGGGTGGCGTGGCCGCCAACCGCGAACTGCGCACCCGCTTCACAGCCGAAGGAGCGGCGCGGGGCGTGCGGATTTCGTTCCCCAGCCCGGCACTGTCCACCGACAACGCCGCCATGATCGCCGCCGCCGCGTGGCCCCGCTTCCTTGCGGGCGAGTTCGCCCCGGCGGGGCTTTCTGCCGATCCGTCGCTGGCCCTGGGGCGCTGATCGACGACGCAGGGGTTCCATGGGGCCGCATTCTTCGCTGCTACAATCGGAAAGGCATAACCGGCCCGAAACTCAACTGTGAGCACGCCGTACGATCAATGAATCTTCGCCTGTTTAATACCCTCTCGGGACAAGTGGACCCACTCGCACCCGCCGACGGCGTGGCGCTGCGGATGTATGCCTGCGGACCCACGGTCTATGACTACGGGCACATCGGCAACTTCCGCACTTTCCTGCAGATCGACGTCCTGCGCCGGTTTCTGAAGCTCACCGGCATCTCCGTCCGCCACGTCATGAACATCACCGACGTGGACGACAAGATCATCCGCAACGCTGCGGCGGCGGGAATACCCATCTCCGAGTACACGTCCAAGTTTGTAGCGGCGTTCTTTGAGGACCTGGAAGCTCTGCGCGTGGAGCGGCCGGAGCAGATCGCGAGCGCAACAGAGCACATCGACCGCATGGTGGAGCTGATCCAGAAGCTTGCCGAAGCGGGCGCGGCCTATCGGACGGATGATGGTTCGTGGTATTTCCGGCTGGCCGCCTTCCCCGAGTACGGCAAGCTCAGCAAGAAGGACCTGTCGGGCATGGAAGACGGCGCCCGCGTGGATGTGGATGAGTACGAGAAGGACTCGGCGCGCGACTTCGCCCTGTGGAAGGCCGCCAAGCCGGGCGAGACTTCATGGGATACGCCCATCGGGCAGGGCCGTCCGGGATGGCACATCGAGTGCTCCGCCATGGCGATGGAATACCTGGGCGACAGCTTCGACCTGCATGCGGGAGGCGAAGACCTGATGTTCCCGCACCACGAAAACGAGATCGCGCAGAGCGAAAGCGTGACCCACAAGCCGTTCGCGCGCCACTGGATGCATGTGCGCTTCCTGCTGGTGGACGGGAAGAAGATGTCGAAGAGCGAGGGCAACTTCTATACCCTCCGCGACCTGCTGCTGAAAGGTTACAAGGCCTCGGCCATCCGGCTGGCCCTGATCTCGGTGCCCTACCGGCACCAACTCAACTTCACGTTCGAGAGCCTCACCGAAGCCACCAACGCCATCGACAGGTTGCGTACCTTTCACGAGCGCCTTGCCCAGGGGAACTTCGCCGCGGGCGAAAACGAGGACCTGCAGGTGGCGGCAAAGAAAGCCCGTGTCGAGTACATGGCTGCGCTGGCCAATGATCTGAACACCGCCGAAGCTCGTGCTCCCATCTTCGAGTTGATTCGCCTGTCCAATACGGCCATCGACCAGGGGAAATTCTTCGCGGGCGACCGCGATGCCGTCCTGGGGGTTCTTTCCGGTTTTGATTCAGTTTTCGACGTCATCGAGGACCGCGATGCCGAGCCAACCCGGCATGCCGTTGAGTGGGCCGAGCGCTCCGGCCGCCTGGGCGACGTGGCTCCTGAACTGCTCGCCCGCCAGTCGCTCACCGACGAGGCCATCGATACGCTTGTTGCGGAGCGCACCCAGGCCAAGAAGCATCGCAACTTTGCGCGCGCCGATCAGATTCGAAAGGAACTGGCCGAGAAGGGCGTTTTGCTGGAGGATTCGAAAGACGGCGTACGCTGGAAACGAAAGTAGACGCGGCTCGCGTAGACTTAAACAACCAAGTGAAGCGACCGACTACGGAGGTGTTCAATGGAGTTCGAGATCGTCTTCGACCGCGAGGAAGATGGCCGCTGGATTGCCGAGATTGAAAGCCTGCCGGGCGTATTGGTCTACGGTGCGACTCGGGAGGAGGCTCAATCGAAGGTTGAAGCCCTGGCATTGCGCGTCGTTGCCGATCAAATCGAGATTGCCCAGACTGCTCCGGAGCAGGTTCGTTTTGCGGTGGCGTAAAGGAATTAACTATCCAATGAGTGCAATCCTCCTCATTGGTTGGATTATCCAGAACTAAAAATCCGTGGAAATGCTGGACTTTGAAGAGTGGAAATGGTCCTCTGTGCGTCATGAGTCATTGGCCCTCAACGAGTGCAAAGAACGTGTACCGCGCGTTGCTGCGTATTGGTTGGCGGGAGAAACCGCGAATCAGTAAGAGTGGTTCACACAAACACCTTGAACACGATGCGTATCCCAAGGAATTCACTTGGTCGTTTCATGACAGCGATGAAATCGGCCCTAAGATGCTTGCCCGCATCGCCAAGTAAACAGGATTGAAACCCGAGGACCTCTGATCCGATGGAAGCGAACGAAGCCCACGAACTGCAGGAACATGCCGAACACGGCGCGCACGAAGCGTCGATGCGGCCGGTCGCCTTCACGATGGCGGTGCTGGCCGTGCTGGTGGCGATCACCACCGTCCTTGGCCATCGGACTCACACCGAAGCAGTACTCGACCAGAACCGGGCTACCGACCAATGGAACGAGTACCAGGCCAAGAAGATCCGTTCCTACAACACCAGCCTCACCGCCGATCTGCTCTCGGTGATGACGCTCGCCGATAAGGACAAAGAGGAAAAAATCGCCAAGCTCTATGCCGATCACCAGGCGAAGTGGAACGACGACCTGAAGGAAGAGCAGGAGAAGGCGGAAGCACTTGAAAGGAAGGTCGAGGAGGTTGAGGCTCGCGCCGCCCGGTTCGATCTTGGCGAGGCGTTGCTGGAAATAGGATTGGTCGTCACTTCCGTTACGTTGCTTACCCGCGCTCGCATCTACTGGTTCCTGGGATTGGCCTTTGCGGCAGCGGGCATCTTGTCCGCACTCTCGGTGACGTTGCTCAAATAGGCGCTGCTAAATGGAGCCCTAATGGGCGCTGCCGCTCACCGCTGGCAAAGCGGCGATCGTGGTAGACTTGGCGCGCATGAAAGCTCATCGCACCGCTGGTTTGGTGGCCGGGCTACTGGCTTGCCTGGTGGTGTTTCCGGTCGCTTTACGGACCGCCTCGGGCCAGGCGCCCGCCCCGCCGCCCGCGACCCCGCAGCAGCACGCGAGCAGCCTCGGTTTCAGCTATAGCGTGCCGGGTGATTGGGAGGTCGTTGACTCCCAGGGCAAGCTGCCCGGGGTCAAGGAACAGGCCGACAAGAGCGCCAGCAACGACGAGGAAAAGAAGGGTCTGGCCTGCGTCCAGGTTGCGCTCACGGCTCGCCACGGCGATCCGGCCTCGGTCCTGGTCGCGGTGGCATTGCCGTTTAACTGCTTCGGAGAATCGATGACGGAGGCAGAACTTCCCGGCTTCGCTTCGGGCGCCTCCGAAGGCCTTAAGCAGTCATTCGACCTCGGGGAGCCGGTCACAGCCAATTATTCGCTGGGCAGCCACGCCATGTGGATCGAGCGCGCCAAGGGGACGCCCAAGGGCCACCCGGAAATCTCCTACACCGTGGAGATCACCTGCGGACTGCTCAAGCAAGCCGCTGTCTGCTGGATGGCGATGGCCGCAGACGATACGGCGCTGCACACCTTCGAGCGAGGCGTCGTCATTCTCGATGGAGAGTCTTCGGGCGCCCTGGTCCCCCCGACCGCCTTCGACAAGAAACCGTCCTAGGACGTAAACAGGCCCTGGCCTCATTCCGCGGGCACCCGGTCCAATTCCTCAACTCTGGTCCGGGCTTCACGTACCGTGACGCGGGCGGTGGTGAGCAGGAAAACGGCCACCAGGATCGCCGCCATGCCGATGAATTCCTCTGCCGCGGGCCGCTCGTGGAGCAGGACGATCCCCAGCAGGACGGCAACCACCGGATTCACATAGGCGTACGAAGAGACCTTGGCGACCGGGATGCGTTCGATGAGGTAGATGAAACCGCTGTAGCCAAGCAGGGAGCCGCAGGTGATGAGGTAGGCGAGAGAGCCGGCGGCCGCTGCGTTCAGGTGAAACTGCGGCCACTGTCCCAGCGCCGTGCCGAGCGCGGTGTTGACCGCTCCGGCGGCAAGCATCTGCCACGACGCAGCGACAAAACTGTTGGCCGGCAGGCGAGCGCGCCGCGAGAGAAGGCTGCCGATGGCCCAGGAAAGCGCTCCAACGAGGAGCGCTCCGATCGCTAACAGGCGGGAACTGTCGCCGGCGATGCCCGTGCGCAGCGAGGGCCACAGCAAAACTACCAGTCCGGCAAAACCAAGGGCCATG
>DASXGD010000103.1:0-15678 GCA_036489245.1 Occallatibacter sp.
GGGTGATTCCGTTCAGGTCACCGATGCCATCGCCGTTCGAGTCCTGAAAACTGCGTGGATAGATCTCATAAAGGACAGCGTTCTTCCACCAGTTATCCAGGTCGTTCGAGTTCGTATCGGTGGATTGCGCTCGGGCGGCCAGCCCCGAGGTCCCCAGGATCACGGCCAGTGCACAGGCTGCGATTTGTTTGGTCCAATACATTGCGGTCTCCTTCGAATGCGCCCGTTGCTCGTGGATTCGGCAGCGGTGCGACGCATGAAAAACTAACACACTCGCCTGCATACTGGAGACTCTTTGTCACACTGTGTTCGGCCAGGGCGGGCCGGTCGAGGGAGGCAATCCCCTCATGGCTGCTTTTGCCCTGGCGTTTCCGGCGAGCTCTTCTTCAAGCGGCCGAAATCGATCGAAAACTCGGGCGAATCGTGCTGCCCCCGGATCTCGATCGGAACCAGGGTCCCCGCCCCGTCCTTCTTGAAAAAGTGATCAGCCGGCTTAAGCAGCACTCCCTTCCATCCCCCGACCATTTGCGACACTGTGGCCTGCATGCGCGCGGTTCCCTGAAAATTCATCAAGCCCTCGAGCGCGTAATGACCCTGCAGCTGAATGGCGGCGCCGGGCACGTTGTAATGAATGTCGGGCAGGGTAATCACCGCGCTGGCCATGTGAAACTCGCCGTCCATCTGCGAGCTGACCTGGTCTGGATCGGTCTTCTTGATATCTCCCGGGTGTCCTTGTCCGCGCAGACTCAGCTCTTCGATGCGGCCTTGGATCTTGTCGCTGGAAAACTTAGCCTCGTCGAGCTTGAAAGTCCCATCGACGATGATGCGCTGATACACCGGCGCCTTCCCGGGTGGGATGTGCAGTGAAGCCTTGACCGAAAGTTCGCCGGAGAGAATGGGATTTGGAGAGCGATTGGCGAGACGCAAAAAGTCCTCGATGCGGCCGCGATCCACATCCACTTTCAGCTGGATATCGTGTCCCTGGTCCGCCAGCGGCGGCAGGTTCGCACTGCTCACGTCCTGGCGCCCTTGCGCATTCGGCCGCTTGACTCGAACCACCTGCCCCCGTGTCGTGAAGTGCGAATGTCCCAGCGTTGCCTCCACCGGGTTGAGCCACGTGTCCCCGTTCGTCCCGTCCACCTTGGCATGAAACTCGGTGTGGAGCGCCACCGGATTGCCGAAGTGGCTCAGCCGGAAGTCGGGTACGTCCGCTTTGCCGTTCGCCTCGATGTCCCGCAGTGTGCCCGTGTAATTGCCGCTCGAAGAGAGGATGCCCGCGATCCCCCGAAACGT
The DNA here is from genome assembly GCA_036489245.1 of Occallatibacter sp. Lineage (GTDB taxonomy): Bacteria > Acidobacteriota > Terriglobia > Terriglobales > Acidobacteriaceae > Telmatobacter. Next base: position 1,294 of record DASXGD010000103.1, read on the forward strand.
GGACAGGTCGGCATGATCGAAAGTGTACGTTCCGGTGACTGGTGTTTCTCCCGGATCGAGGGTCTGCCAGGGCCCCAGGCTGCCAGTGCTGTGAATCAGGCCTCGAGGCTTGGGATTCGTCAATTCCGCCTTGAATGCCATCGCTTCGCCGGGCACCACGTGGCTGAATTGCATGCTCGCGATTGCAAATTCCAGCGGCAGTTTGTCCGGCTTGTCGGTTTCGAGAATCAGTTGCGCGTTCTCACAGTCAATGCGGTCCACGATCACCTTGCCCAGCATCGCGGACGTCGTGGAAGGTTGCGGCTCAGGATTGTTCGTGCTGTCCTGCGCAGCGACGTTTTCCGCGGGCTTCTGTGCGTTGCCTTTGTCGTGCCCGGAACTCGCCGAGGAAGGTTTCTGCCCGATGACCGCGGATTCAATGCCCGTGAACTTGTCCCGCTCCGACCGCGGAGGCACGACAATCCTCAATCCCGCCAGACGGACTCGGGCAATATGAATTGTCTGGCCCGGCCGATAGTGGAGTGGAACGTGAAACCGGAAGTCGTCCAGCGTAATCAGCGGGATGGATTGAACCGCGGTTTCCAGCGGCTCGTCGCCGTCGGTGTGCCCGGGGGGCCAGATGCGCAGGCCCCGGCCGTTGGCCCAGATGCCCCACTCGCCGTTCAGGCCGTTCCCCAGCGTTACGTGAAAATGGTCCAGCTCCACCCGCGTGTGAAACCGATCCTGCAGCCCCTGCACCAGTCCCGCACGCAGAATGGGCTCAACCCGGCGCGCGAGGATGGCCAGTGCGACGCCGATAACAACGACCACCGCAAAGGCCGTTGCTCCAAGGATCGTGAGCCACCGGTGCCTGCGCCAGAATGATGGCCGGCTCTCTGCCATTGTTCCCCTTTACTGATCAATCCGGACCGCAATGCGTCCCTTCGATCGCCGTCTGGCCAAACCCCCGCCGCCGTCACTGACATCAGGCAACCGGCGGATTTGATGTCCTGCACAGTTGGATGCGCCGCGCGCCACTCTTCGGGCCTGATTGTGATTACGCGCAGGATGCCGGACCACTGACGCCTTGCCAGGCGTTTCGGGTTGGGCTTTCCCGGAGACCGCGCACCCCCTGTGGATGTTAGACTTCATTCCACGGATGCAGGCTCAGATTGAATACCTCGTAAAGCTGCAGAACATGGACCTGGAGCGCGCCCGCCTGGCCCAGACCCTACGTGCCTTGCCGGCCGAAGTGGCCCAGGCCGATGCCGCCATGAAAGCTGCACAGAAAGATGCTACCGGGGCCTCCGATGCGCTCAGCCGCGAAGACGCGTTGCGGGTTCGTCTGGAGCGGGAGATCGCTGGCCACCGGCAGAAAGCGGCACGCCTTCAGGCTCAGCGGGACACCGTGACCACCGCGGCCCAGGCCGAAGCTCTCGAGCACGAAATCGGGTTCGCCGAGAGGGAAATCGAGCGGCTCGAAAATGAAGAGTTTGCCAGCCTGGAGCGGACCGAATCTCAGGAAGCCGCGCTTGCCGCCGCGCGCGCACAGGTGGAAGACCGCGCCGGGGCTCTCGACAAAACCCGCGAGAACGTCGCCCGCCGCCAGCAGGAGATGAACAGCGAACTGGCCGGACTGCAGGCGGAACGGGACAGCCTGCGCAAGACCATCGAACCCGATCTTCTGGTGCGTTTTGACCGCCTCGCCGGGAGCCGGGGCACCGGACTGGCGCGCGCCGAAAACCAGCAATGCACCGGGTGCCGCATGGGTATCCGCCCCCAGACGTGGAACCAGCTGCGCGAGGGCGAACTTCTCACCTGCGACAGTTGTTCCCGGTTCCTCTACTGGGATCCGGCGATGGCGGCCCCGCCCAAGGCTCCGCAGGCGGAATCCATCCATAGCGCCCCTCCGGCGGTCCCGAAACCGCGCCGCGTCGGCGGGTAGCGCCCAATCCGGCCCCTTTCACGCCGAACGCGCATCCCTTGTTATCCTCAGGACAACGACCGAAAGTATAAGCTTTCCCTTTCCAGGAGCAGTTGTGCAGCGCGTTTGTGTAGACATGGATGAGGTCATGGCGGATACGCTCTCCGAGCACCTGCGCCGCTACAACCAGGAATTCGACGAGGCATTGACGGTCCACCATCTGGCCGGCAAAGGCATATGGGAGGTGGCGCCGCTCGATCGCCAGAAGCAGGTGCGAGCCCTTCTCGATGCCGTAGATTTTTTTGAAGATCTGCCCCTTATGCCCTATGCACAGGAGGTACTCGAGGAATTGAGCGGCCGCTTCGAGATCTTTATCGCCACCCAGGCCATGACCGTCCCCAACTCTCTGGGTCCGAAGTACCGCTGGCTGCAGCGCCACTTTCCCTTTATCCCGCCCACGAACTATGTTTTCTGCGGCAACAAATCCATTCTGAAAGCCGACTACCTCATCGACGATCTGCCCCGCAACCTGGAGCGTTTCGAGGGCCACGGCTTGCTCTATACCGCGCCCCACAACCTCACGGCAACCGGTTTTACCCGGGTGAACAATTGGCCGGAAGTAGCCGCATATTTTGCCGCAATCCGTGATTAGTCTTCTAGTGGCTGGCGACGTTCCCTAGCGCTTCTCCCCGGAAGGAACAGTGGTAATGGTCAGGGGGCGCGCCATGGGAGCGCCGGGGACATGCCGCGGGGGCGTCGCGGCTGGGGCGAGCGGTTGATGCATGGTCACGATCAGCGCGCTGGCAGGCTTGGGACCCGCGCAAAAGTAGGAGTGAGCGGTGCTCGAATCGAAGTAGACCGCATCCCCGGGGCTGAGAGTCGACTGATGCTCCCCGTGCTGCAGTCCGAGTTCGCCTTCCAGTACGTAAAGGAACTCGAACCCCGGATGCATGTGCGGCTTCAGTTCCTGATGTTGAGCCAGGGGGATGAACTCGGCGAAATACGGATCCATATGCCGGTCGGGCACCATGTAGCCGAGGCTCTCAAAAAAGTAGCTGGGCGACTCCACACCCGTCTGCGGCAGCCGCACGCGGTCCTTCCGCCGGTGGATGCGGAAGATCGAATGCGGTTCGGTCTCGAAGAAATATGAAAGGTCCTTGGAGAACACCATGGCGATCCGCGCAAGGTTGCGCAGTGTCGGTACCACGCGGCCCGTCTCTAGCTGCGAGAGAAAACTAGCTGACAGACCGGTGTGGCGGCCCAGTTCGACCAGTCCCATCGACTTCTTAAGCCGCAACCGCTTGATCCGTTCCCCGATGTGCTTCTCGGCGATGAAGCGTTCCGTGGTCTCATCATCGACCTGCGACTTTTGTGTTTCCTCACTTCGAACCGTTGCCGGGTCCGTCATCCGCTGCTCCCAGGAATTCGATAAGGGCAAATTGTTGCCCTAATCAAAATCTGTTCTCATGCTACTAAAGACGCATCTGTCGGGCAAGGCGTGCGCTTATAACCTCGGGCATGGAGCGTAGATTCAGAGTGGATGGAGAGCCGAAGAGGCAGGTTATTGATCAGCGGCGCTTCGGGCATGCTGGGCACGGCGCTGCGCGCGGCCCTCGCCCGGCGCCGGGATGAAGTGACGCAACTGGTGCGCCGCGAACCCGCAGCGGCCGACCAGGTTGTCTGGAACCCCGCGGGAACCCAGCTGGTTCAGGATCCCGGTGCGTTGGAGGGATGCAGCGCGGCAATCCATCTCTCTGGTGCAAGTGTGGCGGAACGCCGGTGGAGTCCCGCGTACCGGCAGGAGTTGATGGCCAGCCGCGTGAATTCGACGCGCGGGCTGGCCGCCCTGCTGGCCAGTCTGCGGCAACCCCCTCGAACATTGATGGTGGCGTCCGCTATAGGCTTTTATGGCAATCGGGGCGACGAATTACTCGATGAATCCTCGGTTGCCGGAACAGGATTCCTGCCCGACCTGTGCCAGCAGTGGGAAGCCGCTGCACAGCCCGCCAGCGAAGCCGGCATTCGAGTTGTGCATCTCCGATTTGGAGTTGTGCTGGGGCCCGGTGAAGGGGCGCTGGCGCAAATGCTGCCGATCTTTCGCCTGGGCCTCGGAGGTAAATTGGGCAACGGCCGCCAATGGATCAGCTGGATTGGCATCGGAGATGCCATTGCCGGGCTTCTTTTCGTCCTCGACACTCCGGCGTTGACGGGTCCAGTCAACCTGACCGCACCCAACCCCGTGACCAATGCCGGTTTCACGATCGCCCTGGCGAAGCAACTTGGGCGGCCGGCATTTCTGCCCGTGCCGGCCTTCGCGGCACGGCTGGCGTTTGGCCAGATGGCCGAGGAGGCTCTGCTGGCGAGCGCCCGCGTCTTCCCGCGCAAGTTGCAGGATGCCGGTTTTGGTTTTACGCGGCCGGTAATCGAGGACGCGCTCGCCGAGGCACTCGGCCCGGTGAGTTCCTAGTCCCTGCGTCCCTAGTCTCTCTCTAGCGCCGTCCCTGAATGGTGCGTTGGTTCGACCCGCCGCCAATTTTCTTGGCGGCGCGCTTGGCGGCAATCGCGTGCATCTCTTTGCCGATGTGCGACTGGTTGATGGCCAGCTGCATGGCGAGATTGATCAGGTTGCCCGTACCCCAGTAAAGCGCCAGGCCTGAGGCATAGTGCCACAACGTAAACCCGAAGATCACCGGCATCATGATGGCCATCATGCGCCGCTGGTTGGGGTCCATGCCCGGCGATGGCGTAATGAACTGGGTGACAAACATGGTGACGATAATGATGATCGGCAGAATGTGCAGAGGGTCCGGCGCGGAGAGATCGCTGAGCCACGCCCAGTGAGCCTGGCGCAGCTCAACGGTATTCTGCAGCACCCGGAAATAGGCGAAGAACAGCGGCATCTGCAACAGCATGGGCAGGCAGCCGCCGTACATGTTGACGCCCTCGGTCTTGTAGAGCGCCATCATCTCCGTGTTCATTTCCGCCCGCTTGGGGTCGTTCATCTTCAAGTGGGCGTACCGCTTCTTCAGCGCCTCGACCTTGGGCTGAATGCGCATCATCTTCAACGAAGACCGCATCATCATGATGCGCGTGGGAAGCATGATCAGGTTGAAGAGAACGGTGACAATGATGATCGCCCATCCCCAGTTGGGGATGCCGTGCTCGTAAAGGAAACGCAGCGCCAGGAAGAGAGGCTTTGCGATGACGGTGAGCCATCCGAACTGGATCAGCGACTCGAGTGAGGGGCCGTCCGGTTTGCCGCCGGGGCCGATGGCGCGTATCGAGGAGACGATGTCCATCTGCTTCGGGCCCGCGTATAGCCGCAGGCGCGTGTTCCCGCTGGTATCGCCCACGGCAATGCCGATAAGATCGGCGGGCTTCTTTTCGCTGCTCGGGTTGGAGGGATCGCTGGGTAGATCGACGGTGTGATGCAGCGTGACCACCGTGGTGCGCGCGGGAACGTCAGGCAGAAAGGCGGCGGCGAAGTAGAGATCGGCGGTTCCGACGTACTCGTAATTGCCGTCAAGCGTGGCGCCATTGCTGACCTTGCCGGCCGACTGCGTGTCCTGTTTGCCGTCGATGGACCACGCCAGTTGTGCGGGTGTCCGCGTCAGGCCGGGAACTCCGCCGCTGCGCCCTTGAAACTCCTCCATATCGCCGAGCCCGGCGGGCCATTGCAACAGTGCGCGCACCGGCTCTCCGTTGCGCTTGACCTCGACTTCGGCCGTGAGGACGTAGCTCGAGTCGAAGTGAAACGTCTTGACCGCGTCCACGCCATTCTGGACGAGGTGGAACGTGAGAGTGTTGGGAGCCGTCAAGGTTCCGGTAGCGGAAGCCTGATAGAGCGAATCATTCAACTGCGTCGTGAGCGCTTGTTCGTAGGTGAAGAGCGAGAGCGGCAATCCAAACCGCTGCGAAGCCTGCACCTGGACCATGTCCAGCGGTTTGCCCGCGGTGTCGAAATAATGCTTCAGAACCCAGTGCAGCACCTGGCCGCCGCGGTTGGTGAACACGATCCGATAATTGGCGTTCTCGATCGTGGTTTCAGTTTCAGTTGCGGCGGTGATGGCGGGACCGGCGGATTGCCCCTTTGGCGTTACAGCCGTGGCCGAAGAAGGCTGGCCCGAGGGTGCCTGCGGCTCCTGGGAAGAAGCCTGACTCTGGGTCTGGCTCTGGCTCGGAGGCGTGGGCGCAGCAGGCTTGGGCTTGACGAAGTATTGAAATCCGAAAAAGACGACGATGGCCAGGAGGCCGAACGTCAGCAGCGAGCGCATGTCGCCGCCGCCACCGCCACTGGGGCCGCCTCCCTGCGATTGAAGATTGGGATTCTGATATTCGGGCAAAGGAAACTTCCTGTCGTTTCGCAAACGGTCCGCTTGAGAGCGGTCCCGGTTCTATGGTAACGGTTCGTGAGAGGCGTGGCGCGGAATCGCAGGCGGAGGCACTTGATCCAGGCCTCCACGGCTGAAGGGATGGCAGCGCAACAGCCGCCAGAGCGCCAGGGCAGATCCGCGCCAGGGTCCGTGCATGGAAATGGCTACCGCGGCGTATTCAGAGCAGGTAGGTTGAAACCGGCATCCCCCCGCGCTCAGCGAGTGCACGGCCGGCGACAGCCAGCGGCGATAAAAGGCCAGGACGGCGAGCAGAATGCGAGTCATCATGCGGGCCCGGCCATGGCAGGGCGCGAAACCGTTCGCGCTGCATCGGCCTGCGCCTGTGTAAGGATACGCACGATCTCGGCTTCAAGTTTCGCGAATTCCATGGTGAGCACAGCGCGCCGCGGATGCAGGATGAGGTCCGAAGCCTGGGGCAGCAGATCGATATGGCGGCGCAGCGCTTCCCGCAGCCGGCGCTTGATGCGATTGCGTTCGTGAGCCTTGCCCAGCACCTTGCCCACGGTCAGCCCCACGCGCGGGCCGGAGGCGGCCTGGCGGGAGAGATGCGGTGCATCCTCCGCTGGACCGTGCACAGCTGGACCCCGCACATCGGTACGCGGAGCAAGAAACCAGCTCATGGATGCGGATTGCCGCTTGCGGGACGCGGCATAGGCCCGTTGAAAATCGGCGTGCTTGCGCAGACGCATCTCCGCCAGAGATTGGTTCTGGAGATGGACAGGTTTGCTTGGGGCGCTCATGGGATTGCCGGGACGGGTTCGGCCGGAACTCCGAGGGGGTGGGCAACAAACTCCGGCCAGCGACAGCACGGCGGGAACTTTAGTCGCGGTGACCCGCGCTCACAGAGACACGCTTGCGGCCCGCAGCGCGGCGACGGCTCAATACCGCGGCTCCGCTCTTGGTTTTCATGCGGGCGCGAAAGCCATGGGTCTTCACGCGGCGATGGCGGTTGGGTTGGAATGTGCGCTTGGGCATCGGAAATGTGCTCCTGTGTCCTAGTAGATTTCCTAGTAGAAATTTCGCCTTTACGGCAAGTATTAAGTTTACAGGAAGCCGCGCCAGGAATCCAGTGCGCACCCGGGCGCTCTCCTGCAAGCCCGTGCTTTTTTGCTCATGAGTCCAATCGTTCGGACTTGTCCCCAAAAATGAAAAAAACGTGCGGCAACCCGGCGTGGATGTCGCGTTTCAAAGACATACATTGACATTCATCCGTACCTTGCCGGAGTGACTGCAGGAGTGACACCGGCACCTCTCGTAATCAGTTTCACCACCATTGGTGCAACCCCCTTCTCATCGTCCAAAGTTATGTGAAAGAGACGTTGCAACAACCCCCAAATGTGCTACCATCGGGACCGTTCAACAAAAGTTTTCCAGCGTCCCACAGACCGAAATTTATCCACGCCCCCGAGGCTTAAATCCAGCAGGGCAGATCAACGGCAGCAGGCGATTTCGAGTAAAGCATAGACGGGAAAGTCATGCATCCCGCCTAGGGAAAGCCATTGCCAAAATCAAGCGGATGAACAGGCCGGTGGTAGCAGGCAAGGATTAGTTCGATGGCATTCGCAATGACGCCGGCAACGGCCCTAAATCCCTGGCTTCAGATACTCGCTGCCCTAGAAAAAAAGGTCATACGCCAGTCCTTTGACACGTGGTTCAAGCCCACCCGTTATAGTCACGCCGCCGGCCGCACCCTTTATGTCCGCGTGCCCTCGGCAGAATTCCAGCACATTGGCGACAAGTACGGCGATCTCATTCAGGAAGCGATCGATCTCCAGTCGCTCGAATTTGATGACGTGTGCTTTGTCACCGTGGAAGATGATCCATCGGTTCCTCCGGTTCGCAAGGACGGAGGCTTCGGGCCGGTAGCGGCGCACGCTCCAACCGCTCCCGCCCCGCCCCCCATGCGGACCCCGCAGCAGGAAAAGTTCGACTTCTCCACCGCGGCGCAGTTGAATTCACGCTACACGTTCGACAACTTCGTGATCGGCAACGGCAATCAGTTTGCCCGCGCCGCCGCTCTGGCTGTTGCCGAGCGCCCATCGCGCGCCTACAATCCGCTCTTCCTCTACGGTGGCGTGGGCATGGGCAAGACCCATCTCATGCACGCCATCGGTCATGATGTGAAACGGCGCCAGCCCTCGTCGAGCATCTGCTACGTTTCCGCGGAGAAATTCACCAACGAGATGATCACCTCGTTGCGCAACGATCGCATGACCAGTTTCCGCGATCGTTTTCGCACCGTCGACGTCCTGCTCATCGACGACATTCAGTTCATCGCCCAGAAAGAACGTACCCAGGAGGAGTTCTTTCACACCTTCAACGCGCTGCATGAAAGCATGAAGCAGATCGTGATTGCCTCCGATCGCCCGCCCAAGGAACTGGCAGAAATCGAAGACCGGCTCCGCTCCCGCTTCGAATGGGGATTGATTGCCGACATCCAGCCCCCCGATCTCGAAACCAAGGTGGCCATCCTCCAAAAAAAGGCGGAGACCGAGTCGGCTGTCTTACCCACCGACGTCGCCCTCTTTATCGCATCCAACGTGCGCACCAACATCCGCGAACTCGAAGGCGCCCTGTGCCGATTGACGGCGTGGTGCCAGATGAACCACGTGGACATCACCCTCGCCGCCGCGCAGCAGTGCCTGAAGCAGTTTATCGACATGCAGGTGCGCAAGGTGACAATCGAGGCCATTCAGCGCGCCGTCGCCGAACAGTTCGGCATGCGCGTCTCCGACCTCAAGCAGAAAAACAATTCGCGCAACGTGGTCGTGCCCCGCCAGATCGCGATGTACCTGGCCAAGCAGATGACGGAAGCCAGCCTGCCCGAAATTGGCCGCCAGTTCGGCAACAAGCACCACACCACGGTGATGCACTCCATCGCCAAGATCGACGAGCACCGCCGCGCGGATAAGGATCTTCATCGCACGCTCAACAAGCTCCAGGAGCAGTTGAACGGCTGATTCCATAGCCCGCGAAACGACGAAGGCCGCGCCCGAGAGCGCGGCCTTCGTCGTTTCCTGATCGCTCTTCTATCGATAGCCCTTGGTCCGGAACCGGGACACCGCCACATAAAACGTGTTGGCGTCCATTCCCGGATTGTGAACACTGATATTGGCATTCGAGAGGTGCTGATAGCGATAGCCAATGGTCACCGTCTGGCGCTGCTTGCGGAAGATCTGCACGCCTCCGCCGAAATCGATGGTGTACATGAACTGCGAACCCTGGGGCGAAAGAACTCGGTCCAGGAAGTAGATAAAGCCGCCATCGGTCGATAGAAACGGCTGTACCCGGCTCTCCGGATAAAAGCTTGCCCGGAATCCCACCGGGCTGATGCCGCTTCCGTAGGTGCGTTTGCGCTTTTCAAGAAAACTGGTGTTGTCGGGAGTGGGTTCGTCGAGCATGGCCAGCGCGGTCAGTTCCGGGGCATAGCGGAAATTCCATTTGGCGCCGGGATTGAACAGGTATGAGTAAGTTACATCGACGGGCATGTACTTGATATCGCTCGCATACCCCCAGATATGGCCGTCGATCCACGAGAGTCCCCACCATGCTCCGAATTCATGCACTCCCCCGGGATGCGGCCACACCGGCAGCACCTCGCCGGCGGGAACCGGATGCACGCCGGTCGACACAAAATTTCCCGCAGACGCGACAGTGGCTCCTTCCGGGGGATCTCCGTTGCGAGCATCTCCCGGTCGGCCGGCACCATCGTCCGGGCCGGGCGGATCACTCCAGAACGAATTCGCCTTCACCTGGCGACCGTCCCGGTACCACGGCGGGCGGAAGCGGAGGATATTCGCCGTGGCGCGAGCGGGGGTCAGGAAGCTGATTAGCAGTAACGTTACCGGCCGCCGTTGCTTCTCCTGCAAATGCTTTACGACATACTTGTCGAGCGCATCTTCGGCCAAAGTCCATCCAAGACCGCCCACGGGTGTCGTGACCAGTTCGACCCAGCCCGTCTCGTTTGTCCAGGGCTTATTGCCGGTTTGCGGAACGAGATGGTTTCCGTTGTGCCCAATGCTTGCCTCGCCGAACGGGCCCAGCTTCCACGCGAAGCTGTAGGCGGTTGTGAAGGCCGTGGCGCGCAACCGGCTGCGCCAATACGGCCAGGTGTTGCTTGCGTCTAGGGTCATCCCCTTGGGGTCGTTCTGTATCCACAGGTAATTGGTAATGGCTCCCATCATGGGGTGACCCACGTATTGATCCATGGCGGGATTTTGGTCGCTCCAAACATCCCAGCGCCAGCCCGCAGCGCTGTCGATCCAGTCTTGGAACCAGTGTCCGCGCCCGGTCTCCCACCGATACCAGTAGCCGGTATAGAGGTTTCCCGCGTTCTGGAAGGTCAGGAACACGGCAGAACTGATCAACAGTTGCTTCCAATGAACGCGACACTCCCGGGCTCGCGTAGTGTCGTACGGGCACTGATCGAGCGGCACGCGCCCCGATGAATTTGGCGTCACACCAAAGCCTGACGAATCGAGCATGCTGCCATGGATGAAATCAAAATCCGGAGGAAGGGAACCGGAATCCTCTCCGGGCGAGGCGGTCACGTTGAATTCAGGTGCCGGCGCGTCGGGCAACTCGGCCGCCTGGGGACTACGCGCTTCGGCCATCGAGATCAACGGCGCGGCCGTCTTCGCGGCAGCCAGATCTTCACCCTGGGCGGCCGTCTGCGCCCATGCGGAGTGGTTGCTGCCGCCGGTAAATCCAAACAGGAAAGCGATGATCAAAACAAGAACGCAACTGCGCGTGAGTCGCGCAAGGTTGTCACGCATTTGCCTTCATCCTCTCGTTGGCTGCCATGGCTCTCTAGACTCCCGATCATTGTTCGACACCCAGGATCTGAAAATGCATCCGGTGTCGCAGATCCAAAAACGCATTGTGCTCAACGTTCCGGGAACAGTCGATGTGGGGCAGAGATCGTAAAAAAGACGCGGGTGTTGTTTTTCTATGAATAGAAACGGCGCTTGCATGGCCAGTTTAGCCGAAAAAGCTTGGGGCCTGCGCCCGGCATTTGCCTTTCGGCTCCAGCGAAACCGAATCTAAGAAATACGTTGATCGCACATTCAGGACGGGATTCTGTCCCGCTCAGACGTCTCATCCCGGCCTGAACCAGCCTAAGTGTAGTACAGAAGCCCCTCAGGTAAGATGCATTTACCCGCGTCGCTGGAAGGGCCTCTTTCCGATAGCATACCTCAGTCATGCGCGATTTCTAGGTTACCGGCCGGACTGAGCGGCCGTCGCGATCCGGAATCTACGTCGGCTTCATCTGGACATCAGCTCCACAAACATTTTCTGAAATCGCGGCAGATCCACATCGAGTTGCGCGTGAACCATGCGCACCCCCGTGGCCGGTTTCAGTTTGTCGGTCCATGTGAGCGTGTCGCCGTAGAACGGCCCATGGCTCAGGTCGACGTCCATGTAGATCTGCTTTTCCTGGGTGATGAGGGTTGGATCCAGCCATGCGCACGCCGTCAGTTCGTCCCACATGTAATAGCGCTCCTGGCTCCACGCCGCGATGTAGCGCGCCGTAGCACTCTGCGACTTTGAAATCTCATCGATCAGCTTTTGCGTAAACGGAGCCTTGATCGAGACGTCGACCGTAGTGACATCGATCCTCGGCCACGCGGCCCGCAGCACGATGTGCGCCGCCTCGGGATCGAACCAGAAATTGAATTCATGACGGGGAGCGGTAGCAAACTCTGGATCGTCCGTCTGCGGGTTCAGGCTGCCTCCCATCAGCACAATGCCCTGGGTGAGGCCGGCAAACTCCGGATCGATTGAAATCGCAAGCGCAATATTGGTCAGCGGACCTGCGGCGTAGATTGTCACCTGGTGCGGATGCGCGCGCACTTGCGCAATGAGAAAATGAGCCGCATCTTCCGCAATCGGTTTGAGCGCGGGCGCCCCCTCCGGCAAGGTTGGAATGTCATAGGGCCCGTGGACCTGCAGCTGCGCCGGCGTGATCGGCGTTACTCCGCCGCCATGCTCCTCCAGTGTGGTCGGGCCCTGGCCCCAGGCGCCCAGCCAGGTCACCTTCCCTACCAGCGCCGCCGTCAGTCGAGTCTCTTCCTGGGTGCGAACCAGCGGGAACACCGCGCCGCGGGCCACTGGAATATTGCCGTGCCCGGTGAGCTCCAGCATCCGCAAAGTGTGGAGTGTCTCTTCGTCGCGCCACGCGTTTCCCGTGACCATGGTGATGCCCAGAACCTCGACCTGGGGTGCCTGCAGCAAGGAAAGCATCGCCATCTGGTTCGAGCCCCCGGGTCCGGAGCCGTCCTGATCAATCAGTACCATCCGCTTCTGGGCCCCACACAAGGCCGCAGACAGCGCCAGCAACAGGCAGGAAATCGCAGTTCTCATTGCAGGGTATTGTGGCACACCCGACCGGGCACGGCCGCACCCCGGCGCGGTTCCTGGCTACCGCCGGCCGTAGCCTCGGGGACGAACAGGGGCTGCTACCGGCAGATGCGTCTTCCCTGCCGGATACACGGCAAGGAAGCGGTCCTGCCCCTCTCCCGAACTGGCCGTCTCCACGCCTTCGAGGGAGCGGAAGGCCAGGTGCAGCAGGCGGCGCTCGCGGCTGTTCATGGGCGGAAATGCAAAGGGGACGCCGGACCTGCGCACCTTTTCGGCGGCTGTCTCCGCCGCCATGCGCAGTTCTTCGGCGCGCAGGGCTTTAAAGTTCGCGGCGTCGAAGCTGATCAGGTCATGCTCGCGCTGCTCCAGTCGCAGCATCTGGGCGGCAACCGTTTCCAGGGCGCGCAGCAATTCGCCATTGTGCTGTGTCACCAGGGGAACATCGGGGCCGCCGAGTTCCACGTAGATCACCCGGTCCTCGAGACCCTGGGGATCGCGCGCGCCATCCCCGGCCGTGATCCGGTATTTCAGGCGGAACCCGCCCAATTTGTTGAGAGTGGCAAGAAAACCGGCGAGCTTTTGTGCAGCCTCTTGGAGGTTGGCGATCGGCATGACAAATTAGTATCGCAGAGCAGGGCGAGGAGGGGCACCGTCGTCCTCGTCCCCGGCTCGTTTTCCACTCAGAAGACAGCACAGCCGCCTGGGATTCCTGCAGGGCCAATGAGCTAAGGCTCCCGCCAGATCTCGCTCGGCCCAACCTTAAGGAAACTTTCAGCTTCAGCGTCGTATCCTGAATGGGATGAAGCAGCGGACTTCCGGTTCGGGTTGCAGAAGCCTCCTCCATTTCCTGCTGGCCCGCACGAACATTTTCCTCGTCCTGGCGCTGGCCGTCGTTCCCGCCCGCGCTCAATCGGCACCTGCAACCGCTGATCCCGCCCAGCCGGCTACCGCTCAACCGGTTCCGATCACCATCGAAGAAGCGATCCATCGCGCCCAGGCCAATGAGCCATCGTACGCCGCGGCCGCGGCCGACAGCCGGTCTGCTGCCCTCGACCGGTCCATCGCGCGTTCGGCCTTGTTGCCGGGCGTCGTCTATCACAACCAGTATCTCTATACCGAGCCCAATGGCCTTCAGAACCAGGCCGGCCAGGGAGCAACCGCACAGCCCGCGCCCAAGTTCATTGCCAACAACGCCATTCGCGAGTACGCCAGCCAGGGCGTGGTGGACGAGACCATCGGACTTGGTCAGGTAGCCGGCCTGCGTCGCGCGGACGCAGCCGCCGCAGTGGCCGCCGCAGAATTGGAAATCGCCCGCCGGGGACTGATTGCCGCGGTGACCGGCCTCTACTACGGAGCTATTTCGGCTGACCACAAGCTCGCCATTGCTGAGCGCGCCCGCACCGAGGCCGCCGACTTCACTTCGCTGACCGGCAAACGTGAACAGCAGCGGGAAGCCGCCCATGCCGACGTCGTCAAGGCCCAGCTTCAGCAGCAGCAGCGCGAGCGGGACCTCTCCGATGCCCGGCTCGCGGCTGAAAAAGCCCGTCTCGAACTGGGCGTACTGCTGTTTCCCGATCCTCGCACCGCATATGTGCTTGCCGCACCCGATACGGTTGCGTCGCTGGCCTCCAAGGCCGAGGTTGAGCAGGCCGCCGCCAACCATAATCCCGAACTGCGCAGCGCCATGGCCACGCTGAACGAGGGCAATGCCGATGTCCTTGCCGCGCG
>DASXGD010000162.1:0-4423 GCA_036489245.1 Occallatibacter sp.
CCGAATCAGCCGCGGCGGCGGCGCTCCCAATGTACGGCCAGGAACCCTGGGAAGTTCCTCCCCGAGAGTTCAACGATATCCAGCGCCGCGGCTTCCATGACGGCATCGAAGGCGCGCGCAAGGACTACGGAAACCATCGCCGCCCCGACGTCGACAACCGCGAAGAATATCGCAACTCCGACCTGCCTCCCGCTCTGCGTGAGCCCTACCGCGCCGCGTTTCGCCGCGGTTACCAGATGGCGGCATCCCATTTGTGGGGTGCGCCTCCGCCGCCGCCTCCACCCCCGGTCGCTTTGCCTCCCAGCCATGACTGGGATGAACGCGGCTCCCGCGGCCTCGAGGGCGATGCCGAGCGCCAGGGGTATCGCGAAGGCTCTGAAGCGGCCCACAGGGATTTCCAGGAACAGCGCCGCCCTGATCCGGACGATCACGAAACATACCGCAATCCTCAAGTTCCGCCCGGCCTGGCGGACGAGTATCGCGAAGGCTTCATGCGTGGGTATGAAGTGGCCATATCGCAGCTCTCCGGCCAGCCTGTCTGGCAGATTCATGGAGACCGGGCCAGTGGGCGCCCCCGCCGCAGTTTACCGAGATGCAGCGCCAGGGGTTCCATGATGGCGTTGAGGGCGCGCAAAAGGACTTCGGCAATCACCGCCATCCCAACGTGCTCAATCGTGATGAGTACCGCGAGCCCCGGGTCCCGCGGGAATTCTGGCGCGAGTACCAGGAAGGTTTCCTGCGTGGCTATGAGCTAACTGCGGCGCGCCTCTGGGGCGGCGAGTAACACTGCCTCGAGCCGCGAAACGGCTGCTCCCTATTTCCGCCAGGGCTGTAGCTCATCCGATTCGCCCCAGCTGGAAATCGGAGCTTGCAAGCCATCCTTGATCCACAGGAAGCGGCCGTTCACCGCGGCCGCTTCGTCGCCCATCAGGTCCGCAACCAGGTCGGCGGCCTTTTCGGGGTCGTCACCGCCCGTCTCCTCGACCCACTCTGCCCACTGGATATAGGCATCGGCGACGCTCCCCAGCCGGTGCGCCTCGGCCTTGATGTAGGCCCACATCTCGGTTTTCACATCGCCGGGATGGATCACGTTGGCCGTCGCACCCGTTCCACGCAACTCCGATGCGAGATGCCTCGTGAACTGGTTGAGAGCGGCTTTGCTGGTGCCATAGGCGCTGTTCGCGGCCCCGGGCGGATGCAGGGCCGCCGCCGAGGTCACGTTGACGATGCGGCCCCAGCCCCGCTCCAGCATTCCCCCTACAAATATCCGGCAGGTCAGGTACGGTGCGATGGTGTTGATTTGGATGGTCTCGATCCATGCGGCGGGATCGGTGTCCCTGACCAGGTCGATCGGTCCGAACACCCCGGCAGCATTAACGAGAATCGAGGGGACTCCGAGATCGCGCTCGACCGCACCCTTCAGCTCCGTGATCGAATGCGTTTCCGCTAGATCGGCGGGAAAAGCCAGTGCCTGCCCGCCACTGGCCTCAATCTCACTTCGAGTTTGTTCCAGGGCGTCCCGGTTGCGAGCGACGAGCACCACGCTCGCTCCCATGTTCGCCAGCCGCACCGCGATCCTCCGGCCAACCCCACGGCTGGCTCCGGTTACGACTGCGACCTCTCCCCCCAGACGATTCACGCGCTCTTAACCTCCCCTGCGATTTTTTCGTGGCTCAAAAATCGCGAGTGACGGTATACTGAACCCACCCAAACCCCTATTCCGATTGGTGGAAGCCCCTTTGCGTCGCCTTACGAAAACGTCAAAGCTTGCTCAAGCCTCCGGCATTTGTATCCTCGCGGGCCTTCTTGCCGCCGAGACTGATTTCGCCCTGCAATGCCACCTGGAACAGTACCAGATGGCCAGCCTGGTCGCCTTTTCGGCGCACCGTCGACAAGCGTGTCTCGAACTGGGATGGCGCTGGGAAGCCGATGACCAGGAGAATCAATACAAGCCCGGCACCAGTGCGGGAACGCAGGTCACCGTCGGCCCCATTTCCGGCTTCGTCATGGATGTGACCGAGGATGAGTTCGGCCACGCCCAAGGCCAGTGTCATGCCTTGAACGCGCCCTACTCCGAGCTGACGACCGGGAACTGAGCAACATCGGCCCCGACCCCGGCTTGGCTCGATTTCCCGAACCTTACAGCGGCTGTCCCAGCCGCTTCTCCAGCTGCGCCCGGTAGGTCCGGCTCACGCGGGCCCGCGATCCATTCCGCAGTACCACGTCAAACTCGCCGTGCGATATCGGCTCCAGTTGCACGATGCTCTCGATATTGACGATGGCCGAGCGGTGCACGCGCACAAAGCGGCGCGGATCGAGTCGGTCGGCCAGGTCGTTGAGCGCGGTGCGATATAGAAACTCCTTGCCCGCCACATGCAGGTTCACATACACGCCGGCCGCTTCGATCCAATCGACATCGACCACCCGGATAAAGCGCGTCGACCCGCCCGACTTCACAACCAGCCTGTCCCAGCGGCGGTCGGAGCTGGCCGGCGCCGCGGAAACCATCTTCATCACCCGCTGCCCGAACTCGAGCAGGCTGCGCTCCTCGAGGCGCGCCTTGGCACGTGCCAGGGCGCCTTCAAAACGCTCGTCGCTGAATGGCTTCAGCAGGTAGTCCAGCGCATTGGCTTCGAAGGCCCGGATGGCGTGCTGATCGTAGGCGGTCACAAATACCGTGAGAGGCATATCCGCCGCGCCGATGGCCTCGATCACCCCGAGGCCGTCAAGCTCGGGCATCTGCACGTCAAGAAACACAAGCTCCGGGTGATGGTCCCGGATCAGCTCGAATGCATCCTCGCCGTTGCATGCCTCCAGGATTGTGCCCACCTGCGCATCGCGGTGCAGAAGATCGAGCAGCCGCTGCCGTGCGGGAGCTTCGTCGTCCACCACGAGCACTTTGATGTTTTCAAGCGCTGGCTTCATTGGGTTCTTCTCCAATCACGCGCAATGGCAGCACGATCTCGACCACGGTCCCGCCGTCTTCCCGGGGACCGATGGCAAAGCTGGCCTCTCCGTTCGGATAAAGACCGGCGATGCGCTCCCGCGTAACCGACAGCCCCAGCCCGCTCGATTTTTCCACCGTCCACCCCTGCGGAAGCCCTGCACCATCATCCGATACGCGAATGGTGAGCCTATCGTTCACCGGCTTGGCCGCGACGGTGACCGTGCCGCCCGAAGCCCGGTGCGAGATGCCGTGCCGGATCGCATTTTCCACCAGCGGCTGCAGGAACAGCGAGGGCAACGACGCATAACGCACTTCCGGCGCGATCTCGATCTCCACCCTGAGCCGCCGGCCAAAACGGATCCGCTGAATGGCGAGATAGTGGTCAAGGAACGCCAGTTCCTCGGCCAGCGGAACCTCCTGCCGGTCCTTCGATTCCAGCGACATGCGCAGCAGATCGCCCAGATGCTCGATCATCAACCGCGTAAGTTTGGGGTCGCGCTCCACGTGCGAAGAAATGGTATTCAGCGCGTTGAACAGAAAATGCGGATCGAGCTGCATCCGCAGCGCGTTCAACCGGGCATGTGAGTAGCTTTTTTCCATGCGCTCCAACTGCACTTCGCTGCTCATAAAGTGCTCATAATAGCGGTAGGCCAGCAGTGCCCCAGTGATCATCCAGTAGATGAGGCAGCTCCAAATGAACCAGCCGGTAGCGTTCTTCTGCATTGCAGCCAGCTTGAGGAGGCCCCAGTGCGGCCCCCCTGGCAGCAGGGCGTCCCCAATGGCGATGCGGAGAGCGAAAAAGAGGTAAATGGAAATCGTCGTGAAGATCAGCGAGGCCACTCCATGAGTCGCCACGCGCCTTCCAAGCTGCCGCCCGGTGTAGGGCAGACGACGGTCCATCACAAGAATCAGTGGCGCCACAAGCCCCCACGCCCACCACTGCGCAAGGGGCGACTTCCAGCCCAAGCCCATGTTCCACTCGGGTAACGCAAAAAGAAAGCCGATGGCCGAAGAAACAATGACCACCGTGGCGGCGCGGAATAGCCACGACTTTGTGAAAAGACGGGCGAACGAACCCCTCTGTGACTCCTCACTTCCAGCCATTCGCCCCACATCAGCGATACTCGACATGCCCACACCTCGCGCAAACTCGCGGGACGCTGCCGGCCCGCCAAGCCGTGGGCTCAACGTGCCATTCAACCGGACCAAAAATGCCCTCCATCGGTAAATCCAGCTTCCGCGATTGCGGTTCCATTATCTACCCGCCCCAGCGGCGCGCGGAATGATTCAGGCCGCTGCCGCGATTGCCCCTCGGAAGCCCGCGCCGGCGCGAACAGCAGAAAGAGGCCGAACAGAAAAAGGATCAGGGCGCTGAAAACCAGGAGCGCGCTCCGAATGCGTTGGCTACGGCTGCGATCCATACTCAAGGCCTCCTCCTTCCCCCACTGTTCCCTGTTCCCTAGTCCCTCAGTCCCT
>DASXGD010000166.1:0-13055 GCA_036489245.1 Occallatibacter sp.
ATCCAGTGCTGGCCGCACCCGTTGGGGCAGCCGGTCACGTGCAGGCGCAGCTGCTGATCGAACTGGGGCAGCCGCTCCTCCATCTCCTCCACCAGCCAGCGCGCAAAGCCCTTGGTCTCGGTGATGGCCAGCTTACAGAACTCGGTCCCGGTGCAGGCTACGGCGCCGCGCCAGAATGCCGAGCCCTCCACATGCAGGCCGATCGGTTCGAGTTCGCGCGCGAGTTCTCCTGTCTTCGCATTCGGCACATCGATGAACAGGAGGTTCTGCGAAACGGTCGCACGCAGGTTCCCGCTTCCGAAGCGCTCCGCGAGCTCGGCGGCCGCCTCGAGCTGTTCCCCGGTCAAGCGTCCGCGCAGAACCGATGCGCCCACGTAGCTCAATCCCTGCTGCCGCTGGCGATGAATGCCGGCGTGATCGCGATACACGTCTTCGGGCACAATTTCCGGCGCCGCCGGACGCAGGGTGAAGTCGAGCCGCGACTGCAGTTCGGTGAGAAAGCTATCCGCTGTCCAGCCCTCTTTCATGAACAGGTACTTCAAGCGGGCGCGGTCCCGGCTTTCGCGCAGTCTCTGCTGGTCGCGGAAAATCTCTGTCACAGCGCGGGCGGCGCGCACCGCCTGGCCCGGCTCGAGGAACACATTCAAGCGCACGCCGAGATGCGGTTCGTTGGACAGGCCGCCGCCTACGCGCAGCGAGTAGCCGATCTCGCCGCCCTGCTTCACCGCGGTCAATCCGATATCGTTGATCTCCGGATAGGTACACCACGACGGGCAGCCGGTGGCGCAAATCTTGAATTTGCGCGGCAGGTTGTAGAAGTCAGGATTGGCGGTGAGTAGATGCGCAACCTCAACCGCGATCGGGGAAGCGTCGATGATCTCATCGGCAGCGATTCCGGCCAGCGGACAGCCGGTCACATTGCGTACGACATCGCCGCAGGCGCCTTTGGGCGACATCCCGATGGCATCCAGAGCATCGACGACTTCAGGGAGCGACTCGATGGTCAGCCAGTGAAGCTGGATGTTCTGGCGAGTTGTGATGTCGGCCAGGTTGCGGGCGTACTTGCGGGTGATTCCGCCGATGGTGCGCAGCTGGCTGGCGGAGATGATTCCGTTGGGAATGCCGATGCGCATCATGAAGTATTCCGTTGCGAGGCCTTCGCCTCCCTTGCCGCCGGTGGCCCCGACGCCGTCGCCCTGGGTGTAGATGCCCCACCACTTGAAGTAGGTCGAAGCCCATTCCGGCACAACACTGGCGCGGCCTTCGCGCGCAAAGGCGCGCACCTCATCGAAAGCTTCCCATGGGTTCTTCGCGTGTTTCAGGCGTTCATATCGTTGCGCTTTGGTTTCTTTTTCCGGAACAGTTTGAGCCATGATCCCTCTTCATCGCATTCAGATTCTTGCTTGCACTTAGAAACACAACGCCCGCGGCAGCTATGGCTGATCGCGGGCGTTCGGAAACCTTGATTTCGAACTAAAATTGCAGGCTCAGGTCACCTCTGCGCGCGAAGCGTACAACAGGGGCGACAACAAATGCAACCGTGCATGTGTCGATCATATGCACCGGCGCGGCGAAAATCAACCAGAATTGGCATTTTTCGCGCCCGGGTCAACTCTTCGAAACCGGCACGTGGGATTGCTCGTGCGACGGTTCTTCGGTAAAAGTACGCCCCGCGAGAGGCAGATCAATCACGATCTGGGCCCCTCCGCGGGGGCCGTTCGAAGCCCGGATCTGCCCGCCATGGGCGCGGACCACCGCCTCCACGAACGCCAGCCCAAGGCCACTTCCGGTTGATTCTTTTCCCTTCACGTATCTCTCGAACGGATGTTCGATTACTTCGGGAGGAAAGCCCGCTCCGTCGTCTTCGATCTCCAGATGTCCGGACGCGGCAAGCGCCTGGAGCTGGATGTAGATTGTCGTTCCCGACGCAAGATGCTTGAGAGCATTGTCCAACAGGTTGGCCAACAAGCGGTGCAGCAGCGCCGAATCGGCCGAAACGACGATGCGTGATGAGCTTCTGATCAGGACCCGGAGTCCTTTGTCTGTAAAGCTGGGCTCGTACAGGTCCACCATGGAGCGGAGGGATTCATCGAGATCCACCGGCACCCGGCGGATGCGAAGAGCATCGGCATTGGCTTCCGCCACGTCGAGCGATTTGGTAAGGAAGTCGGAGAGGCGATCGAGTTCCTCCAGGGCGGACGCAATGGGGTCGCTGCCGGCGCTCTCATGGTCGGCGAGCAGGGCCAGCTCGAGCTTGCCGCGGATGGCCATCATCGGACTGCGCAGGTCGTGGGCAAGCGAATTGGTGATGGTGTGCAGCTGATTGACGGAGTTCTCGATCCGATCCAGCATCTTGTTGAGCGTGCGTGCGAGCTGGGCAATCTCGTCCGTGCCTCGAACCTCCGGCACGCGGCTGCGCAGATCGTATTGACCAATCCGGTTGGCAGTCCGGGTAATGCGATGGACGCGATCCAACATCCGCTTGGTGGCGAAGAACACGATGACAAAGCCGAGCACCACAATGGCCAGGCAAATCGAAAGCAGCCGCATGCGCATGCGGAGAAGAACATGGATGTCCTGTGCCCTCGACAGTCCAAGATGAATGCGGTCTCCTGACGGAGTCAGCCTGCTCACCACGCGAAAGGGATGAAAATATCCAGGGACCGAAATGTCCACGGGCTTGCCAGGGGTAATCTGAGTGCGCGAAATAGCGGTCAGAAAGGGGCTGCTGTCCTGTTTGCCGCCACCCCAGAGTTTCAGGCGATTATCACTTCCCGTTTCGATAAAGAAGACCGCCTGCTGGTCGGGTTCGCCTCCGGCCTGTAATTCGAGCGGAACCTCTTTCGTCGCCAGTTCCGCTACTTCATCGACAATCCGGTCATACAGGGCATTCTTGGGTGTTCGTTCGGCCACGTCGGCGAGGGTTTCCACCTCGCCCGTGAGCCAGGCGTCGGTCCGCCGTTGAATTTCATGGGATGCGAAACGTTGCAGAAAGAGGAAGAGAATCAAGGAACCCACGGCGAAGGCCAGCGTGCTCCAGAACGAGATGCGCCAGGCTGCGGTGTGTCCTTTGGAGCTATTTATCTCGGAGTACATAGCCGACTCCCCGGATGGTGCGGATCATAGGCTGTCCACCCGGCTTATCAACTTTACCCCTTAGACGATAAATATGTACATCCACGACGTTGGTGTCCGGTTCAATACGCATACCCCAGACCTGGTCGAGGATCATGGACCGGCTCACGATACGACCCGCGTTGCGGCAAAGATACTCGAGCAAAGAGAATTCCTGGGTAGTCAGCTGCAGCACTTCGTCTCCGCGAATGGCCTCCCGCCGCAACAGGTCAAGCTGCAGATCCAGGACCCGCAAGACGGTGGTGGCATCGGCGGGGGGAGCGTTGCGGCGCAGCAGGTTGCGCAAACGGGCCAGCAATTCGGGAAGGGCGTAGGGCTTGGTCAGGTAATCGTCGCCACCGATTTCCAGTCCCCGCACCCGGTCATCGAGCGAGCGGCGGGCAGAAAGGATCAAGACCGGGGAGCGGACGCCCTGCTGTTTCAGCCGGGTAATCAGGGAAAGCCCATCGTCGTCGGGAAGACCCAGGTCGAGAATAATGGCCGAGTGGCTGCCTCCCAGCGCCAACTTCTCCGCCGTTTGTCCGTTGGGCGCAATATCCACCTGGAACCCGTTTTGGGTTAGCGAACGTTCCAGGAAATTCTGATTCGCAACGTCGTCTTCAATCACCAAAAGGCGCATACGTTCGATCCTCTTTCAAGCCGATTGGCATGAAGCTCCGGTTTGCGGGCAGGTAGTCATCTGGTCACCGTGCCGGTTAGTTTCAGCTCAATTTTTACTTCCTTGTCGACCTTTATGAACATGAAACTCGGATCCTTGACGCCCCAATTTACAAAGGGGACTGAAAAACTCCCGGAAGCCGAGAAGTGATCGCCCTCCATATGCACGCTCATGGGAACGGTGATCGGATGGGCCTGACCCAGCAATGTAAATGTCCCCTCCACGGGCCCGCTCGAATCGCCCGCGTCCTTGACTTGCCCTGAAAACCTGGCCGGCGCGAACGTCACAGCGGGATAAGTCTGCGCCTTCAACTGAGCGGTCGTCATTTTCTTGTCGCGGCTCTGGTTCCCGCTCTGCCCGCTGGAGGCGTCGACCGACACCGTTCCCGTCATCGCGCCGCTTTGGGGATCGAGGGTGAACTCACCCGCAGCGATATGGAAGCTTCCTTCGACGGGGTGGTCCGATGCACCGAGCGTAAAGCGCACCTCGCTGGTCCCGGGATCGACGCGATAATGTTGTTGGCTTTGAGCCGAGACAGTCAACGCAAATCCGGCCACGGCTGCCAACACGGGGCGGCCATGCTTCAAGGCTCCGGATTTCGAAATCACACTTTCCAATAAGCCACTCATGAGTGTCCTGACACGTTCGAGATTCACGCCGTCTCCTGGGCTGATCCGCGCAGCGGCGAGAATTTAATTTAGGGGCTCGCCTACTAATCTGACGGTTGGAGATGGCGCGCGTCAATGGACAGAGTCAAGAATGAAGAGATCGTCATGTACGGTGATCCCACTCAAGTTTTATGAGTCTCTTTTTGCCGCGGGCCGAGCCTGGAATCTCCACCTTCGTATCCTGGGACCGACGGAATCGCAGGTTTCATCGCGGCGTCATTTAGTCTCCTAACTCCGTGATCTAATAGGAGTAGACAGTCGTCTGACAATCTAACCGGTTGGCAACTACGCGGCGGGCGGGTGGAAATCGCCGGTTTCGGGCTGCCACTTTTCGACCGGGGAGTCGTCTAACCGATCACCGCCGTACCATGGGAGTAAAAAGCATGCATTCAACCGCAAACCACGCTCTGATGAGGTCGCGCCTGCGGCGCGCCTTTCAGGCCAGATTGCCGTTGCCCCAGGGGACGGAGCCTCATCTTGGCGGAGCCCTGCGGGATACGCTGCAGCACCCCGGCAGCATGGTTCGGGCGGAACTGGCGTATCGCGTTGCATGCTCGTTCGGGCTGTCTGAAGAGCGATCCGAACACCTGGCGATCGCCATTGAGTACTTTCATACCGCATCCCTGCTTTTTGATGACCTGCCGTCGATGGACGACGCCCAGGTGCGCCGCGGCGTTCCCTGTGCTCACCGGGCCTACGGCGAGGGGGCGGCTATCCTTGCCGCGCTGGCGCTGATCAACCGCGCCTATGCGCTGGTCTGGAAGACGGTGGCAGGACTGCCGATGGAGGTTCAGTCGGAAGGGCTTGGCTACCTTGAGCGCCACCTGGGGATCGCCGGGCTTCTCAATGGGCAAAGCCAGGACCTCCATTATTCGCGTCTTTCGGAGCATCTGCGTGAACCCCAGTCCATCGCTATGGGCAAAACCGTTTCGCTCATCCGCCTGGCCCTGGTTCTTCCCGCGATCATTGGCCAGGCCCAGCCCCATGAGGCCAGCCTGCTCGATCGCCTGGCTATCTTCTGGGGCCTCAGCTACCAGACCCTCGACGACCTCAAGGACGTGCTCGAGGGCGACGGCATCCACGGCAAAACCGCTGCCCGGGATGCCTGCCTGGACCGGCCCAACATGGCGCTTACCATCGGCGTGCCGGAGTCTTTCGATCGAATCGAGCGGCTGATGCATTTGAGCAGCCGGGTGATCGCGCGCCTGGTGCACCGCCGTGCGCAACTTGCGTTCCTTCGCGATGTCCGGGTCCAATTCAATAAGGAGATCGCGAAACTTTCCGCGGCCAGCCTTACCCGGGCATCATGATCTTTCTGCGCTTGATTTTTACCAATCTCGGCCGCCATCGCGTTCGCACCCTCATCAGCATTGCGGGGATTGCGTTCAGTGTTGCCGCCATGCTGACCGTCGTGACGATCCTGCAGGGCGCGGTCGGCATGTTCGCCGGACTTCTCTCCGCCGACAGCCAACTCATCGTCTTCGAGCGCAATATTTCGGATCTCTTCTTCAGCAGCGTGCCGGACGCCTCGGTCAAGCAAATCCAGGGCTGGAGCCTGGTCGAGAAGGCCAACCCGGTTCTCTTCGGCATCGTTTCCAGCCAGGACCATCCCATCATCACCTGTTTCGGAGTTACCAGCGACGACGCGCGCATCCGTGAAGCTACATGGATTTCGGGAAGCAAAGAGGAGTTCGGCGCCAACCCGGATGCGATCGCCCTGGGCGAGCGCGCCGCCGAATTCCTGCATGCCTCCGTGGGCAGCCAGGTGGCTATCGGTCATGGAAGCTTCCAGGTGATGGGCGTTCTCCGCACCAGGAATGGATTCGAAGACGGCGGTGTGTTCATGCCTCTCCCGAGTGCACAGTCGTTCTTTCACAAGAACGGCACCTCGTCGGTTCTGCTCGTGAAGCTGAAGAACCGCAACGACCAGGCGGCGTTCAAGGCGCAGGTCAAACAACAGTTTCCCAACCTGATCGCGCTTGAAGACGAGGAGTTCAACCGTTCCTACTCGCAATTCAAGATCCTGAAAGCGACTGCCTGGGCGGTCGGCGCCTGCGGCGTTCTCCTGGGCGGCCTGGGCGTGGCGAACACCATGATCATGTCGGTGTTTACGCGTATTCGCGAAATCGCAATTCTGCGCGTCAATGGATTCTCCAACACGCAAATTGCCGCGCTCATTTTCGGCGAGTCGGGCGCGGTCTCCTTCACAGGGGCTGTGCTTGGCCTGATGATCGGGGCGTGCGCCATTATTGCCCTCAAGCTCATTCCCGCGCTTCACGGCTATGTCGATGCCGAGGTTCAGCCTGTGGTAGTGATCGCGGTGGTGCTGCTGGCCTGCTTCACAGGCGCAGCCGGTGCGCTGTACCCGGCCTTCTACGCCATGCGGGTTCGCGCGGTGGAGGCGCTTCGTTTTGAATAGCCAGACCGCCGTCGACCGGCAATCCATGCCCATCTCGAAATTGGCGCCGGCGCTGCTGCGCGCCGAGGATCTCTGGAAGAGCTACGAAGAGGGTTCTATCCCTGTCCTGAACGGGGTTGACCTGGAGGTGTTTTCCCGGCAGACGGTTGCGATCTGCGGTCCCTCCGGCTGCGGCAAAAGTACTTTGCTGCACCTGCTCGGCGACCTCGATGAGCCGACGCGCGGGCGCGTGTTGATCCACGGCACGGACCTCAGGAAACGCTGCCGTACGGAGTACCTGAGACACGAGGTGGGGTTCGTGTTCCAGCTGCACAATCTCATCGCCGACCTGACGCTTGAAGAAAACTGCCTCATCCCGACGGTTGCCGCCGGCACTCCGCGCAACGAGGCGCTGGCGCGCCTGCACGCCCTCGCCGAACGCACCGGTCTTACCCATCGACTCAAGCAGCGCATCCAAAAGCTGTCGGGCGGTGAACGCCAGCGCACCGCGTTGTGCAGGGCGCTGATGAACAAGCCGGGAATCCTGCTGGCCGACGAGCCCACCGGTTCACTCGATGAGCGCACCAGCCGGCAGATTTTCGAGCTGCTGCTGGAACTGGTCGCCACCGAAGGTATCACCCTGATGATGGCCACCCACGACCGCGGGCTGGCGCAACGCTGCGACCGCCTGGTGGAGATGCGCGATGGCAAAATCTGCGAGTGAGCGGATCTCCGGCGCCGGCGTGGCAGCGGTCGCAATTCCGTCCTCGGACCCCGTATTCGGGACTTCCACAGCGGCGCACTCGGAAAGGCACTCAGCTCTTGCCATCGCCGCATGGCACAGCCTGGCGTGGCTGGTGGTCGCCAACCTGACCGGAGTGTGGCTCGCCATCCTGTTGCTTTATCCGGCCGCGGGCCGCTGGCTTGGCGAGTGGAGCTATGGCCGCTGGACCGCGGTGCATCTCAATTTCCAACTCTATGGATGGATGGCGCTGCCGTTGGTGGCATGGGCGATCCGCATCTATCATGCCGACCGCGGAGCCATCGCCGCGTGGTCGCGGACTGCGCTTATCCTCTGGTCTCTCGCTCTTACCGTCGGCGCAGTTTCGTGGCTCAACGGCAACTCCAGCGGCAAGCTGTTCCTCGACTGGAGCGGCTACGCCCGCGTGCTTTTTCCGCTGGCGATCCTTTTCCTGTGGATGGTGCTCACTGCCGGGTATACACAGGCCTGGCACAAGCCCGAAAATCGATCGCCGCTGATCCGGGCTGCTAAACTGCTTGGCCTCGCGGTTCTTTTGCTCGTTCCCCTGGTCATTTACCTTGCCTCCGATCCGGCCACGTATCCAGCCATCAATCCCGATACCGGCGGCCCGACGGGAGCGAGCCAACTTGAGTCCACGCTCGTCATCGTCCTCATCGTCTTCTTGTTGGCGTATGGCCTTGCACATCGCAAAGCCACTGGCCGCAAATGGATCGTCGCCGCCTGGGTGGCCTTCGCGATCGAAGCCATGCTTTGCATCGGCCTGGGCCGCGCGGACGTCAGCCACCGCCTTCCCGTCCAGTTCATCAGCCTGGGCAGCCTGCTGATCTGGGTGCCGCTTGTTCCGGCGTATTTCAGCGCCTTTGCGTGGCCCGCGAGCACGCGATTGTGGCGAGTCGCCGTACTCGGGTACTGGGCCTTGCTCGTTCCCACGGGATGGGCGTTTTTTCTTCCCGGCATCCTCGACCGCCTCAAATTCACCGACAGCCTTGTCGGCCACTCCATTCTGGCGATGGCGGGGTTCGCCAGCAGCGTGCTGATTCTCATCCTGGCTACCCTGCTCGACGAAGATGGGCTCATCTTCAACGCTCGCTGGCCATTGATTGGCTGGCACGGCGGGACGCTCGGCTATGTGATCCTGTTCTTCTTTACCGGCTGGAAAGAGGGCGGCGATCCTGCCTTTACCATTGTTCCCGGCCCCGCACGCAACCTGATCTACGCGGTGCGCCTGGTTCTGGGAATTGCCATGACCGCGGCATCGGCGCAGTGGCTGGTGGACCTCACCCGGCGCCTTCGTTCGCGTAGCGCCTTCGATTCACACCAGCCGTCATCGTGGCGCCTGCCTGTGCATCCGGAGGTCGAGCGGCCATGAATGCTCCGAACCGAGGCTGGCTCATCCTCTATCAATACATTGCCGGACTCTGCGACACTGCCACCGGACTGCTCCTGATCGTCGCACCCGCATCGACGCTGCGGTTGGTGGGTCTCACCATCATCCCGGAGCCGGTCGTGTTCGTTCGCTACATCGGCGTATTCGTCCTGTCCGTCGGCCTTACGTATCTTTGGGCCGTAGCGCGCTGGCCGTTGACATCGCACGCCCATATTGGCTGGTCGACGCAATGGAAGATCACCGCACTCGTGCGCACTCTCGTGGCTGTTTTTGTTGTGTGGCAAATCGCATCGTCCGCTCTTGAGGGCCGTTGGATCAGCGTCGCGCTCTCCGATGGAGCCTTCGCGACGATTCAGTGGATCGGCTTGCGCAAAGGATGGCTCGAGCGTGCAGGCTGAATCGAACGCGCGGGGCGCCCACACCGCGCCCATCTTCGAAGGCTGGCAAGGCGTTCTCCTCGTCGCCAGTACCTATGTTTATTTCCTCATCTTTGCGCAATTCGGATTTCTCAGGCGCCTGGCCGAAATTAGGATCCCTGAGAATTCGCTGCCCCTGATCATGGGCGCGATGGCTATCGGCGGCGTCGGCATGAGCCTGCTTGCTCCGCGCCTCCGCCTGTGGGCCTGTCCCAGCTGCCGGCTGCACACCGGCCTTGTTGGTTGCGCGCTCACAACCGTGTGGGCGCTGCTGCCGCTCAATGTGTTCACCGCCGCCGCAGTTGCCTTCACGATCGGTGTTTCTCTGGGCCTGCTTACGGTAACGCTTGTTGCCAATCTTCCCCTGTGGATCGGGATCGATCGGCCGCTTGTCAAAGTCGGTGTTGGCACCGCGCTCGGATATTTCCTCTGCAATTTTCCGCCGCTGTTTACGGCGAGTCCTCGATGGATTGCCTTGACTTCTGCAGTGTGCTGCCTTGTCGCGCTGATCGTCGCCCGCAGCCGCCTTCACTACCTGCAGCCGCTGCCGGCCGAGCCCATCGAACGCAAACCTGTAGCGTTCCCGCTGGTCCTCGTGTGGTTCACGGCGCTGGTGTGGCTGGATTCGGCGGCCTTTTACATCATTCAGAATTCCCCCGGACTCAAAGCCGGAACATGGCAGGGCGATCTCCATCTGTGGCGTGCCGGCATGCTGCATTTTGCCGCTGCGCTGGTGAGCGCATGGTTGCTCGCGCGCCGCGGTGTGTCCCTGGCGCTTGCGCTGGCACTCGCGGCGCTGGGCTCGGCATGCCTGCTGCTTCTCGATCCTGCGCGCGTCTCCATTGCCGCGGTTCTATATCCCATCGGCGTGTCGCTCTATTCGGTTGCGCTGGTGGCCTATCCATCGTTCCTGTTGCCTGCCGCATCGCAGGCTGAACGCGCCCGGGCTGCGGGATACCTCTATGCACTGGCTGGCTGGGCCGGATCCGCACTCGGCATCGGCATGGGCCGCAACCTGCATTATGTCCCCATCGCCTTTGTGGCTGCTGCCGCCGTGCTCTTCGCTCTTCCCTGGCTTTGGAACACGATTGCGGCGAGGCGGCTCAGCAAATCCATTCAGATCCAGGCACTGGTCGTCGCGGTCGTGATGGGCATTGCCTTTGCTCTCACACTCGTCGTTCACCCGGCCGGACATTCCTTTGCCAATGCAATGGCGCTGACCCCGGTGGAACGCGGCCGCCGAGTCTACATCGCCGAAGGCTGCATCAACTGCCATTCGCAATACGTCCGGCCGAATACTGCCGACGTGCTGATGTGGGGCCCGGTCACCGGTCTCGAGGAGATTCGCCGCGAACAACCGCCGCTCATTGGCAACCGGCGCCAGGGCCCGGACCTAAGCCAGGTGGGCGCGCGGCGCTCGCCATTATGGCTGCGCATCCATTTCATGCAGCCGCGCGACGTGAGCTACGACTCCATCATGCCGCGCTACGATTACCTGTTTCGCGACGGCCGCGGCGACGACCTGATTGTCTACCTCGCAAGCCTCAACTCACGCGGACATTGGAGTGCAATCGCCAGCTGGCAGCCTTCGGATAATGCGATTGCGCAGGCCCGGTCGATCGACGGCCGTATGCTTTTCGCCGAGCACTGCGCTACCTGTCACGCAGCCGACGGTGCTGCCCGCGGCAAATGGTCGGCGAGCTTCCATAGTCTTCCCCCGGATCTGGTTCGCGGTCCTATGAAGCACGTCGCGGGGGATGAGGCGCAGGCGCAATTCCGCATGGACATTGCCCGCATTAGCAAATTCGGTTTGAGAGGTACCGATATGCCCGGTCACGAATATTTGCCCGACGAACAGATCGTGGCGATTGCCGATTTCGTCGTAAATCAGCGTGAAGCCAGCCAGAAATGAGGCAGAGGCTTTGACTTTCTTGGGCGGGCGTCGCGCTCTATGCCGGGACCTCGCCCCCAGGGGGACCGTAAAATACACGCCACAGGGCGAGGCCCTCAATGTCTTCAAATTGATGCTCGGTCCCAGCGGCCACGAACAGCAGGTCGCCTGATTCGAACGTGTCCCGCTTGTTGTCGTGAATGAGCACTCCCCGGCCGCGAATGATGATGTAAATCTCGTCCTGTGCATGCGGCGTCTGTTCGGTCGGACGTAGAGGGAGCGAAAGGGCTACGTCAAGAGTGCCACGCTGCAGGACCTTGACCGCGTGCTCGCCCGCGGGGCCTGGGATACCCGCTCGAGCCTCGGCGAGATGGATCACTCGGCTACGATCTGCCTTGCTCATGCTCCACTCCTTGTGCCTTCAGACTGAGACACTACCAAAAATGAGCGCACGCTGCTACAGAAATGGTGCAGGCCAAAATTTATATATCCCTGTTTTTAAAGGTACTTATCGAAAAATAAGCGAGATCCACTTTGACAATGAACCTTGGCTTGGGTGAATCTAAGCGAACAAAAGGCGAAAATAGGTCGCCTCGCTATGCCTGCCGCTGCAGCCCTTCGCCTCCAGATCGAACACGCCCTTGCCAGCCGCTTTCCCTCTGCGCTGACGCCTGCGCCCTGCGCTCTCCGCGAGGTCGCCGCGACAGGCATTGAGGAGGCGGACCGGCTGCTCGATGGCGGCCTGCCGGTTGGCGCCATCAGCGAGATTACAGGGCCCGCATCGTCGGGACGCACCAGCCTTGCCCTGTCGTTTCTTGCCCGCCGAACGGCCGAGGCCCGCGTCTGCGCCTGGGTGGATACCAATGATGCTTTCGATCCGGAATCGGCTGCGGCCAACGGCGTCGACCTTCGCCAAATGCTCTGGGTGCGATGCCAGGAGAGGCGGCAACCGCAGCCTCGTGCTGGCCGCGCTCCGCAATCCGAAAAGGCGAAACCATGGACGAAGCTGGATCAGGCGCTGCGCGCTACGGATCTATTGCTGCAGGCGGCCGGCTTCGCGGCCATTGTGCTCGACCTGGGCGATACCGCGCCGGAGCACGGCAATCGCATTCCGCTCGCGTCATGGTTCCGGTTTCGACAGGCTGCGGATCGTACTCGCTGCAGCCTCGTTGTGCTCGGACAGGCTGCCTATGCCCAGTCAAGCGCCGCGGTCGCTCTCGAGTGCTCACCACTCGAAGCGGAAACGGCAGGCGATACGGTGCTGCGCGGCTTTACGTTCAGGCTGCTGCGTGGACGACAGCGCTTTACATCCATATCGCCAGCTCCTCGCAGGCCACCGGTGTCTACATGGTCCGCCCATAGCACGTGGGATACGGAGAAGCGTGCATGAGTCCGAATGCGGTCTACGCCTGTGTGCATGCGGCGGAGTTTCCGGCGCAGGCCCTGCTGCGGCTGCATCCTGACTTGCGACGTGAATCAGTGGCTGTGATCGAGGGCCGGCCTCCACAGGAGTTTGTGTGTGCCATGAATCGTCCGGCGCTGCAGAAGGGCGCGGCGCTCGGTATGACACGGCTGGATGTGGAAGGCCTTGACGGAATCCGGCTCCTGAAGCGCTCGCTTGAAACGGAAGCCGCGGCTCGTTCTGTGCTGCTCGAATGCGCGGCGCGGTTTTCTCCTCGCATCGAGGAAGCAAGCCGTGGAACCGCATGCGTATTTGTGCTCGACATCAGCGGCACGGA
>DASXGD010000191.1:0-3827 GCA_036489245.1 Occallatibacter sp.
GCCGTCGCCGTCATCGACGATGCCACGTTTTACGCCAATCAGGCAGAGCCGCTTTCAAAGGTGCTCAACCAACTCCTTCTTGAACCAACCTTCAGCCTGAAATACCGCAGCCGGTGGACTTTCTCCACCAGCTTGATCGAAAACGA
This sequence comes from Occallatibacter sp., assembly GCA_036489245.1. Lineage (GTDB taxonomy): Bacteria > Acidobacteriota > Terriglobia > Terriglobales > Acidobacteriaceae > Telmatobacter. The sequence goes on from DASXGD010000191.1 coordinate 147, forward strand.
AGTAACCTATGTCGACACCGCTGCGCGCTTTCGCGTGAAGGAAACATACGCCGGACTCTCCGCGGGAGATTTCGATTTTCTCGCCGGGCGCAAAATGGTCCGCTGGGGAACCGGGTACGCCTTCACTTCGGCCGGGGTTCTGGATCCGCCGCGTGATCCCACCAATCCTACCGACCGGTTGAACACCAACGAAGGCCGTGACATGATCAAGGCCGACTGGGTGAAGGGCCGTCATGCACTCTCGGCCGCATGGTCGACTGCGGACTTCGCTCGAACCGGCGTAACCGTGCGCGACACCACCGCATTCCGGTATAACGTACTGGTGCACGGGTTCGACACCTCGCTCATCGCCGGTTACGATCGCGGCAGCGATGCATTCGGTGCTCTCACCTTCACGCGCGTTCTCGGCCAGGCGTGGGAGGTGCATGGCGAGGCCACCTGGCGCGACGGCGAGGCGATTTTGCTGGGAGCGAAATACACCACCGCCTCCGGCGTCATTTTCATTGGTGAGTTCTACACTCCGCCTGCTATTCCCTACTACCAGCCCAATTGCGCCTGGCCGTTGACGGGCCGGCAACACTGCGGGTTTTTCAATGTGAGCAAATCGCGCCTTCGCGAATTGCCCGGGTGGAAGGAATGGGACCTGTCGGGGTCCGTGGTGACCAATTTCGACGATCGAAGTTATGCCGCGGTCTTCGATGTGAATCGATGGTTTGGTAAGCATTTCTCTTCGTATCTCCATATGGAAATACCTGGAGGAAAACCAACCTCACTCTATGGCTCCGCTCCGTACTCGACCGCCACATCGGTAGGAATCAGGTTCCAGCTATGAGCCCACTGTTGGAGCAATCACAAACGGCTTGTCCCCCGGAGCCCATCGGAAAACAGCTGTGGCGCGAAATGATTCGCATGTGCCTGTGGATCATTCCATTGATCGCCGTTGGCGTCGCCGTGTTCCTGCTGGTGGTGCAGCACGCGCGGTTCTCAGACTCGGGCCGCAAATTTCTAGGTTCCATGGTGTATGCCACGATGATCGGCGCACCCTCCGCAATCGTGCTCAACTGGGTTGGATTTCGTTATACGGAACGCTTTCCGCGCCTCGTGATATTGATCAACACGCTGGTGCTTCTGGGCACTGCGACCGCGGGAAGCCTTGCCGCCGGCCTCGTATTTCAATTGATCGACCTTTTCCCAGGAGACGGATACTGGCATGAATTCACACTGTCCTTGCCGACCTCCATCGTCATCACCCTCGTTCTGGGCCTGAGCATTTCTTCCTTTGAAACCATGCGCCACAAGCTGCAGTCCGCCAGCCTCGAACTGCGCACCCAGCAAGTCGAGCAGGAACGGGCATACAAGTTACTGGCCGAAGCCAGGCTCTCCTCGCTCGCGTCGCGGATTCATCCTCATTTTCTGTTCAACACGCTCAACTCCATTGCGTCCCTGATTCCAAGCGACCCCAAACGCGCCGAGGATACCGTCGGCAAGCTCGCCTCACTTCTCCGCTTTTCGCTGCGCGAGAATCAAACCGGCCTCGTGCCGCTCAGTCAGGAGTTGAAGATCGTACGCGACTACCTGGAGATCGAGCGGACCCGCTTTGGACAACGCCTGCGATACACCATCGACGCTCCGTCGGCCCTCGATACCGCGCAGGTCCCTCCGCTAGCGTTGCAGACGCTGGTCGAGAACTCCATCAAGCACGTGGTTTCGCATCGCCCCGAAGGAGCCACGATTCATGTCGCCGTGTCCTCCGAGGACAAACACATTCGCCTGCAGGTCATCGATGACGGCACCGGCTTCTCGCTCCAGTCCATCACCCCCGAGCACGGCCTCGGCAATCTCGTATCACGCCTGGAACTTCTGTTTGGCGAACGAGGACAACTCTCCGTTGCGCGCCAGGACCAGACAACGGTAGTAACATTGTCGTTTCCGTTGCAAAGTTAATGTCCGCCATGCAAACCGCACCGCTGCGCGCCTATCTCGTGGATGACGAGCCGCTCGCCCTTGAGCGTCTCACGCGCCTGTTGGCAGGCCACGACGAAATGGAAATCGCCGGCACCGCCACTGATCCCGCCCAGGCGCTCGGTTTTCTCTCCGGGCCCGAGGGAAGATCCATTGACGTCCTGTTTCTCGACATTCAGATGCCCGGCATGACCGGATTTGATTTGCTTGCGCGCCTCGCCGAGCAGCCCTTCGTCATATTCACCACCGCCTATGACGAGTACGCCCTGCGCGCCTTCGAAGTGAATTCCATCGATTACCTGCTCAAGCCCGTCGAGGCGGAGCAGTTGGAGCGAGCTGTAGGCAAGCTTCAACGCCTGCGGCCGGTCGCCAAGCCGGCCTGGCAACAGAGCGAGGAGTTGCCGCAGCTCTTACGGGAACTGGCCTCGTCGTTGCGCGGCGAACGTCCCGAGTACCCACGCCGCATCGCATCGCGCGTGGGCGAGCGCATCTCGTTTCTCGACCTCGACGCGGTAACCCACTTCCAGGCGCTCGACAAACTTACATACGCCATCTGCGAGGGCCGCCGGCACAGCGTCGACCAGACCATCGCCGACCTCGAGCGGCGACTTGACCCCGCGCGGTTCCTGCGCATTCATCGCGCCGTTCTGGTTAATGTCGATTGGATCCACGAAGTGAACTCCTGGTTCGCGGGAAAGGTCGTGCTGACGCTGAAAGACACCCGCCATACCCAACTGCCGGTAGCCCGGGACAGGGTGCGCATCCTCAAGTCACGCCTGGGGATATAGCCGGCTCCAGCCCACGCGAACCCGAGTTCCCCCAGACAAAGCGTCCCGCGCAGTAGACAACCGTATTTGCCGGATGGCAAACTTTTCCTTAACGGAAACCCGCAAGCATCCGGTCTTCCCCTTTACCGTGACCGACGTCAACCGCCATTTTCGAAGTCGAAAACCCTCTCGCAGAGCAACCCCACTCTGGCCCCGAGTCAATGTCCCATTGTCGATGGTCCTCCTGGTCGCAGCATCGGGTTGTCATCGTGCCCAGTCACCCATCGCAGCCGGCCAACATCTTGATTTCAACCAGGATGTCCAGCCCATCCTGGCCGCGCGATGCTTCAGCTGCCACGGGCCCGATCCGGAGATGCGCAAGGCGGGCTTGCGCCTCGATCTCGCCGAATCGGCCATGAAAAAGCGGCCGGGGCATCCGGACGCGATCATTCCCGGGCATCCGGATCAAAGCGAGCTGGTCAAGCGCATCGAATCTACAGACCCCCACCACCTCATGCCGCAGACGGCCGAGGGCGAAGCCAAGCCCATGAAGCCGGAAGAGATCGCGATCCTGCGGGAATGGATCAAAGAGGGTGCCGTCTATCGTCCGCACTGGGCCTTCGAAGTCCCGGTCAGGCCGGCCGTGCCGCCCGCGCAGGGCGATGGATGGGTCAAGAATCCGATCGATTCGTTCGTACTGGCGCGCATGCAGAAGGACGGACTGAAACCCTCGTCCGAGGCTGACAAAGCGACCCTCATTCGCCGGGTCACGCTCGACCTCACCGGATTGCTGCCGACGCCCGCCGAGGTGCGAGCGTTCGTTAACGATCCTTCCCCCCAAGCTTACGAACACCTGGTCGACGGCCTGCTTGCCCGGCCCACATTCGGCGAACAGCGGGCCCGCTACTGGCTCGATTACGCGCGCTACGCCGACACCTACGGGCTCCACTAC
>DASXGD010000207.1:0-11360 GCA_036489245.1 Occallatibacter sp.
CCACAACCGAAACAATTGATCGTGGTCGAGGGTTCCGCGCACGCTCAATTCCTCTTTCGAACCGATCAGGGTGCTCGCGTAATGCAGGAAATTGTGCAATTTCTAACAGCACGATAAGTCGCGCTGCGGAGTGAATGTGAAGTTCCGCTCGTGTTGGCCCCGTTCCGAGCGGATGGTTTGTCGATGCAGAAAACTCGCCCGGCGATCGATGGCGCTCCTCAAACCTCTGGAGGCATCAATCCGCCTTGTTTCCGCAAAAGTAGTCTCACAAAAGTAGCCTCAAATGTGTCGAAGGGGGCGATTTCGAGCGATCCCAGGTTAAGCGCCCTGATTCCCCCGGTCGCACGCCCACAACACCGCAATTTCCTCTTCCTCTGCGTCCGTCAGAACGGGGTGGTCCTCAATCGGCTCTGCGTCTCGACTTCGAATGGCGGCTCCCTCAGGGTCGGTTAAGAGCTGCGTTGTCGTCATCATTTCCTGCCCTCCTTGGCGTTCTCCATTCTCCGGTTGACGCCGTACTGCAACATCCCGAGTAAAGCGCACAGCCGTTGTCTGAGCAAGTGCAGTGGTCCGACTCGGACAAGTGGACGAAGCAACCGGAATGTATAGAAATTGGGAGACACCATCAGGCCCCGATCGCCGGAGCCCTGCTGACCAGGCAGTCGCTCGCTCATCTCAGCCTTTCTTGGCTGACGGCGGGTGGCAAAGCTTCCATCGTTCTGGGGAGGGATACCCGACATCAAGCCGATTTCCGGCGAATTCCACTCGTAAATTATGTAAAATCATTCTAGTTACCTAGGTTACCTATCGGTAACGTAAAAGTCCTGCCACGATGGTTACGTCCAGCACTCATCTGACAGCCGTCCGGGGAGGTCCGGAAGCAGGATAAGCAAAATATCACTGTATCTCTTACTTCCGAATGCGGACATAACAAATAGCGAAAGGATATTTCGAACATGGATAATTGGGCTCGGAATACCGTAAACAATAGAACCATTATTTCCATGGATCAACGCAAACCGGCGAATGGCAGCTCGGTTCTCCGCGAGCTATTTGAATTATTGGAAGATTACGCCCCCAGCTGGTATACGGAAGAGCTTCACAACCGGGCCGCCGCTGCCTTGGGCGAGTTCGTTCCCCGCATCGCTGTTCAGTAATCTGTCCGGCAACGCTGTTTTTGCCCGGCTGTCCGTCGCTTCCCCGGGGCGCTATTCGTAGCGCAGCGCTTCGGCGGGCAGAATGCGGGCTGCAGCCTGGGATGGATAGAGCGTCGCCAGCAGCGAAATGCCGATGGCCACCGCAGAGACGATCACGCCGTCCAGAGGACGGGGAGCGAACGGCAGAGTGTCGATCGAGTAGACGTCGGCTGACAGTGGAATGCGATAGTGCCCGCCGGCCCATGCCGCCAGATATCCCAGTGCCAGGCCGATCACAGTCCCGACAAGACTGATCAGCAGGCCCTGCAGCAGAAAAATGCGCCGCACCTGGGACGGTTCCACCCCGTAGCTCATCATCACCGCGATGTCGCGCGTCTTCTCCATCACCATCATGGTGAGCGCGATCAGGATATTGAGTGCCGCGACGGTCACAATGAGGGCGATCACAATGAACGTTACGTACTGTTCCAGCTTGAGCGCCTTGAACAACTCGCGGTTCTCTTCCATCCAGTTGGTGGTCTGAAACCCCTTGCCGGCTGCCTGCTCGATCTCCCGCCCGATCTCCGGCGCCCGGTTGAGATCGTCCACCTTGAAGCTGATCACCGAAAGAAGATCGGGCTCGTGGAACAACCGCTGCGAATCTGCCAGCCGCACGAACCCCATCGCCGAGTCGTACTGATAAAAGCCGGAATGGAAGATGCCCGCCAGGCGGAACGGTGTCCATTTGGGAATCACACCGTACGGAGTCAATTCCCCCTGCGGACTGATCAGCGTAACCTTGTCCCCGACCACGGCGCCGACTGTTTCGGCGAGATCCTTCCCCAGAAGAATCGGCGGCAGGTCGGAGTTGGCGGCAGGCCCAGGCCTGGGCTGAAGAGCCTCGACTGACCCGGGCGTGGCCGTCTTCAGCAGGTCGCTTACGGTCAGTTCCATGTCGGGAAGAATGCCTTCGATCAGTGCGCCGCCATCACGGGCCCCGCGCGCCACCAGAACCTGCTCATACAGCCCGGGCGAAGCCGCGGTCACATGAGGCAATTTCTTCAGTCGCTCGAGCAGCGGCCGCCATTCGCGAATGCCGTCCTTTTCGATCCGCTGCAGCTGCACGTGCGCCGTCGAGCCCAGCAGCCGGTCCTGCAGGTCGCGCTGCATGCCGTTAGTAATCGCCAGGGCGATGATCAGCGCCGCGACTCCTGCCGCCACCCCGGCGACCGAAATCGAAGTCACCACTCCCACCACGGCCTGGCGCCGCTTCGCCCTAAGGTAGCGCGCTGCCACAAACAACTCGAAGCGCATGCAGCCTACTTCGCGGTGGAACCGGATGCGGTCCCGAACACAGTTTTGGCCAGCCCCACATTATCGTGCCGGTCGTAAGCGCGCACGGTCAGCAAGTGTTCGCCGGCCTTGGCGGTGATTGCGGACGCGGGGATGTGCACCTCGTAGCGCTCCTGCTTCGAATCGGATAAGCCGCCTACCGGCTCGATATATTGCCATGGGCCCGCATCGAGCGAGTATTCGGCGTGCGCAATCGGCGACACTGCGTCTTCGGCGTCAAACGTGACCAGCACCGGCCTGGAGCAGGGCGTCTGCGCACACGATGCATTCTCTTCCACCGCTTTGAGATTGTTGACCACCGGCGGCGTCGTATCCACTTCGAACCGTTCGCTCTCCTTCCAGCTGGTGAGCGCCTCACCCGGGCTATGCGACGGAGCGTCCGAAGCCACCACCTTCACCTCATAGCCGCCGTCAGGCAACAGCGAGGCATCGAACGTGTACGCCTTGTCCGTGACACCGTCCTTGAGCAGCCGCCACACGCTCTCATTGTCTCCGCGAAGGTATAGCGAGAAGGTCAGGTCGTCCCCGTTATCATCGTGCGCCGCCCACCGCGCGGTGATCGCCGTTTTATCCTTCATCGCGGGCAGAGGATTGGCGTTGGCCGGCGGTTCAAACCCTGAACCCTGGTTGGCCGAAGGGAAAGTGATGTTTACGGTCTGTTGTTGTTGGTTGACCTGGTTCTGCGGGTTCAGACGAGCCCCCGTCACCACCACCAGCTCGTCGATCACCGGCGCGGAGTTCACCGGCAGATAATTCACCCCCACCCCGCGTAGATCTCCTCCCCGTTGCAGCACGGCCTTCCACTGAAGGAATCGTCCCGGAGGAGAGGCCACGGCATCGCCTTTGAGCGGCTCCCAATTCGACCAGCCACGCACCGGTTGTTCCACGTTTCCCGACCGCGTCATGATCTCGAACCCGCTCGATCCTGGATCGATCTCCACGCGGCCGAAGCGTGCGAATGCGCCCGCGTCCAGCACGTCGCTGGCATACTCGTGCTTGTCCGCGGAGTCGATCGTATAAAGCTTGCCGGTATTGCCGCAGCCCACAAAGATATCTTTGGCCGCTCCCCCCACGGCCAGGCTCAGGCCCTGTTGCGCCTCGAGATGGGCAATGTCGGCGTAGGTGCCGTCATCCTCGATGCGGAAGATCCGTCCCCGGTTCCCGGTGAGCGCCAGCAAACCATCCGGGCGCGCCGCCAGCGCGTACACAACTTCGTCCTTGCCCGTCCAGAGCTTCCGCGGAGCCTGTCCTTCCTGGATGGCATAGATCTCGGTGCCTTCCGGGGCCGAGATGCTCTGGTTGGCCACCTGCAGCGATCCTGGCTGCACCACCGTGAATGTCACCATCCCGGTGCCCTGAACCGGCAGGGGAGGGAGCGGGTTGCGGCTCTTATCGCCCACGCTCGCGGCGTAGATGGTGCCATTCGCGCCGACCGCCACAGAGGTAATCTCGCGTCGGGGTGCCTCGAACAGCACATATCCCTTCCCTTCCGGGTTGATGCGATACACCAGGCCGCTGCCGTCGGAGCCCGCGATCAGGTTTCCTTTCGCGTCCCAGGCCAGGGTGCGGATATGCTGCTCGTCGCTTTTGAAGAATGGCTCCTGGGCCGTGGCCGGCTTAGCCGGGTCCACGCGATACACAGCCCCCGGTCCGCCCGTGGCGATGTAGAGCCTGCCCTGGGAGTCAAACTTCAGATCCCAGATGTAGTGGGTCTTCGCATCCTTGCGGTTGGGGTCCTTGTCATCATCCGGCTTGCCCTCCGTCTTGGTCTCCTCTCCCTTGTCTCCCGCGACTTTAGAAAGATCGAAGATCACGCTGGCATTCGATTCGTCCTGCTTGGCCGTGGCGTCGGCTTTCAACTTGTACACCCGGCCGCTGGGCATGGTAGCGGCATACAGGTTTCCGTCGGGGCCGAACTGCAGCGCCTGTACGGTCAGGTCGCGGGTCTCAAACAGGGTGAATGGCTTGCCGTCGGCGCCTAATCGCTCGATCGTGGCAGGCGATCCGGTTCCCAGGTACGCCACGCCTTTCTTGTCCACCGCGAGAGACCACACAAAGGTCGAAGCAGTTGTTAGAGCCTCTTTGAGCACAGGGCCTTCGCGTAGGTGTCCATCGCTCGAAATCGCGACCCCTTGCGGAGTGCCTTTCTCAAAGTCATCCAGGCGTGTCTGAGTCCAGAGATGGGTTCCCTGCGCGAGCGCCGGCAGAGCGGAGCCGGCCGCCAGTGCGGCCGCAAGAGCGGGGAAGGTGAATGCGAAACGGAGGCGGAGAGTCGTGGGGCGGGCTTCTAGCATCCTGCCGTTGAGTCTACTAAAGTGGGCTCGGGGCAGGATAACCCTGAATTTGCATGCGATGGCCGACAACCGGCGGCAATCGGTCAGCGGCCGCTCCGGAACTGGATAATCCTCCGCCGATCCCGTTTGCTGGGCCGGCGTTCCGGCAGGGGCGCGAATTCCTGCATCGCCTTGCGCTCCTCTGCCGCTTTGCGCCGCAGTTCTTTGCTGGCCTCGGTTTCGCAATACAGAGTCTGTGCAACGCTGGCCGGTCCGCGCATCTCGCTCAGTCCGAGCACCTCGACCTCGAATTCGCCCCCCTCATTGCGGATGTGCAGCATGTCTCCGGGGTGCACGTCGCGCGCCGGCTTGGCCTCGATGTCCCGGGTACGAATGCGCCCCAGGTCGCAGGCCTTCGCCGCCAGGGCCCGTGTCTTGAAGAAGCGCGCCGCCCACAGCCATTTGTCCATGCGAACCGAATTCATACGGGCTTCTTCATGCGGGCTTCGCTCCCGGTACGCGAGCCTCAGTTGGCCAGAACGGCCCGGTAGCGCACCTTGTTCTTCTTCACTTTTTCGATAGCCTCGTTGGCCTTGGACATGGGGAAACGCTCCGTTTGCGCTTTCACTCCATGGCGCGCGGCGACGTCGAGCATCTCCCGCAGGAGCGATGGACTGCCGATGGGGCTGCCGGTAATGGTCCGAATGCCGGAGATGAGCGGAAACGCAGGAACCGCCACCGCCGAGGGCGGGACACCCACGAAACAGAACGTTCCGGTCGGCCGCAGCGCCTGAATGTAAATGCCCCAGTCCTGGTCGGCATTGACGGTGCTCAAGATGAAATCGAACGATCCAGCCACTTCCTTCAGCGCGCGGGTCTCCCGGGTATTGACAAAGCGATGCGCGCCGAGAGAACGGGCCTCGGCTTCCTTGACGGAGGAGGTGGAGAACGCGGTTACTTCTGCGCCGAAGACGCGGGCAAACTGAATGGCCATATGCCCCAGTCCGCCGATTCCGATCACGCCAACCCGCGATGAGGGATTCACCTGGTGGCTGCGTAGCGGATTGTAGACCGTGATGCCGCCGCACAGCAGTGGTGCAGCCTGTTCGCTTTCCAGTCCTTCGGGAATGGGAATGACGAAATGGACATTGGCGCGAACCCGGTCGGCGTACCCGCCATGGCGGCGAACGCAGGTCGCCTCTGCCAAAGCGCACAGGTTTTCCATCCCCCGCGTGCACCATTCGCACTCTCCGCAGGAATTCGCCTGCCACCCCAGTCCGACCCTCTGGCCTGGCTTGAGCGTCCGGACTGCAGGCCCTGCCGCGATCACCTGGCCGATGATTTCATGCCCGGGAATAAATGGGTATTGGCTGGTGCCCCAGTCGTTGGAGATGAGGTGAAGATCGCTGTGGCAGATGCCACAGTGAGAAATGGCGATTTCCACTTCCTGCGGGCCCAATTCACCGGGTTCATACCGAAATGGCAGGAGCTCAGCTCCCGCTGCATGAGCTGCTAATCCTTGAATTTGGGCCATGTCGATCCGGTCCTCGCTGGAGTGGCAAGTCAGCCGGCTGAACGCAACTCCGGTCTTTTTGTGCTGGGTGAGATTTGCCGCTTGACTCTAGTTTACCCCGCCGCCCGGTTCCACTCGCAGAGTAAGGACCTGAAACCCGTTCAGCACTCCTCCCGCCTGGGCTTCGCCGGCGATCACGGCCGATTCGCCATTGAGGCTCACATCCTGAGAGGCTCGCAGCGATTCGAGGGCGTTGGCCATCGACAGAGGAAGACCGGACAGGGTTTTGCCTTCCATGGTGGCCTGGGTCTCAGGCATCAGAAGGCTTACGTAGATGCGGTCGGCGCGATGTTCGCTGCTCGCCTGCGACAGCACCGAATTCATATCCACGGGCTTGGGAATCATGCGCGGCTGCTCGAGAGTGCGGTCGAGAACCACCGCATCCGAAACCAGGATACGGACCGTGCCGGAATCAAGCCGAAGCGGCAGGGTGACCGGGATGCGCACATTGTGCGCGGCCTGTTGCCATGGCCGCACCGTGGCCTCCACCGTGACCGTATCGCCGGCATGGACAATATTTCCGGAAACGAGCCGGGCGGATTGCAACTCCACCTGTACCCTTCGCGGGATTGCCTGGATGTTGAGATCGATCGAACGCACCGCTCCGTGACGCCCGCTGTTCGAATAAAGCTTGGTAAACCTCTCGCCGGTCTCGAGGGCCGCCATCATGGGGGCGGGCATGCCATCGCTGGCCGGCGCCCACAGATCCAGCGGCGAGGGGGGATACCCATCCATGTCAATGCTTCCGGTCAGGTGATAACTCGTTTCGGCCGTGCTCTCGTTGTTCTGCAGAAGCGCCTGGAAAAGCACGAGCAGGACGGCCTGGGGCGTGAGAGCAGCCATGTCCAGCACCTGGACATTGAGCTTGCGTTCCTTCTGCGTCCCTTGCACGGTGACGTGCAATGGGATCATGTGCGCGTGTGAGCCCATCACCCCGCGAATCGCCGCTTCGCGATCTTCGGTGAATGCTCCTATGGTCTCGCCGGTGTTGATGATTTTGATGGATTGGAGCGATGAGGCCAGCGTAGTCACGACCTCCGCCTTGGTCATGGGAAGCGATATGGGGCCGGCCTGCAACACGGGGTGTCCGCACGCCAGCAATTGTTTCGGATCGATGTAGGTCACCGTGCAGGTGGCCGCCAGTTCCATGTCGCCCCGCACCAGCTGAATACTGACCGCGGACCCGGGCAGGACATCGGTGGGCGGCACCATGGCCGGTTCTCCTCCGCCCTTCGAGGTCGCGCTCATCCCGCCGGTCGCCACCAGGTCGAGCCCTGTGCCGGCCATCTTCTGCTGCCACAACCGGATCGCCTCCGGCGAAAAACCGCTCATGACCAGCGGAGTCGCGATCGGCTGCAGCGTCGTTTGTGTGTCAGAAACGCCGTTCGCGGCGCTCGCAATGGTATTCGCAGGAATCACTGTCTCTTGATCGTTCCGTGCTTCCTCGAGTGGCCCGCCGATCGGAATGTCGCGCACCTCGAGCATGTCCTGGATCGGCGTGATACCCGCGACGGCGTCTTTGCTGAACTGGCCGATGTGGTAGGAGATCGAGCCCAGCAGTTTGTTTCCGATATAGACCGGACTGCCGCTCATGCCGGCCACCACGCCCGTGTATTCGGGCTTGGAGCCAACCAGCTGAGCCAGAATCATGTCGTGTCCGGGACCCCGCGCTCCGCGCAGAACCCCGAGAATTTCCACTTCCATCGGCTCAGGTTTGGTTCCGCTGAAGACGGTCCAGGCCGTCCCTTTCATTCCGCGCTTTACTTCGTGCAGGGGAAAGAATCCGCCGGTGGAGGGCGGGGGGCCGGAGGCCAAATCGCCCGACTGGCTTTCGACCCCTGCGGCTTGAGCCCGGGCCATGGAAGAATCGACAAGGCAGACAACGAGCACAAGCAGCATCACTCCGCGACAGACAACGCCGAACGCGGCCGGGACGGGCTTGGTTTCCTTCACATGCTTTCCCACGTCTATAAGAGTACAACCGGCTGCGCCGGGACGCTCAGCGCAGATAGAGCTTTTTCGCTGATCTTTCTGTTTCCGGCACAGCAGAAGGTGGCCCCCGGCCGCCGGAGAGAATCTGCGCTCTGTCTTTTGCGCAGGCTGATCCCGTATGCTGATGGCCATAGAGGTCCCCATGTCCCGGATGTACCCGTTCACCTCTCCATATCGTCACCTGCGAGATGCGCTCACAATCGTTCTTCTGGCGCTCCTGGTTGCCGCTCCGTTCGGTAGCGCGCAGGCCCCGGCGCCGTCCGCGCAGAAACCGCAACCGGACCAGGCTTCTCCCGATTCCGGTGGTCCCGGCGCGGACAACGGCTCGATAGCGCTGCCCCGCAAGAAGGATCAGCCCGAAGATACGCCCCCGCCCGCACCGGCCGCCCCCAAGGTTAAGAACCCGGAGGGAATGGCGAATTACTCGTTGCGTGTGAACGTGCAGGAAGTCACCGTGGATGTGGGTGTGCTGCTCGAAAAGACGCACCAGTTCGTCCCCAATCTGAAGCCCTCAAATTTCCGTGTGTATGAAGACGGCGTGGAGCAGAAGATTGCCGGCTTCAAGCGCGTCGAAGCCCCCATCACCGCCCTGTTGCTGTGCGAATTCGCTTCCACCAGCTATTGGTTCCTCAACGACATGTGGAATGCCGCGTGGGCGTTCGCGCAACAGCTCCGGCCGCAGGATTACGTGGCCCTGATGACGTTCGATATGCGCACCCAGATCGTGACCGACTTCACCCAGGACAAGCGCCAGCTCTACCAGGCCATCAACTCCATGCAGATGCCGGGCTTCTCAGAACGCAATCTTTTCGACGCGCTTTACGAGGCGGAGGACCGCCTGAGCCGCATTGAGGGCCGCAAGTACATCATCCTCATCGCCTCGGGCCGGGATACGATGTCCAAGTTGACCCTGGACAAAATCCTGCAAAAGGTGAAGACCACCCCGGATATCACCATCTTTACGGTGTCCACCGGGGGCGCCGTACGGGCCATGACCGAGGGGGCCAGCGGCAGCTGGAACGCTCAGCTGCGGGACATGGACTATCTCCAGGCCGACAACGAGATGAAGACCTTCGCCAAGCTCACCGGCGGGGAGAGCTTCTTTCCCAGGTTCGCGGCCGAGATGCCGGATATCTTTGGCGACATCAATACCAATATCCGATCCAAATACGAGCTTGTGTATCACCCCTCCAACGCCAAGCAGGACGGCACCTATCGCAAGCTGCGCGTGGAACTGGTGGATGATGAGGGGCACCCTCTGCGCTTCCAGGACGAGAAGCACAAGCCTCTGAAATATGACGTCATCGCGCGCGATGGCTACCGCGCACGGCCCGAAGTCGAGTAGAGACCGCTTGCGAACAGAAGAAGGCCGAAACCGGTCGGACCACTCCCTTAGGAGTCACCGACCGGCATGGAAACCGGCGAACCTGATTATTTGAACTGGGCGAAGATGTCCCAGATGTAATAGGCGATCACCAGAACCGTGGCCGCGCCGGTCAGCCATATCGAGGCCCGGATGAGCGGCTCGATTTTGTGCACCTTTTCGGTGATGGCGGCCTGAGCGGTTCTCTCATGGCTGAAAGAATCGTCGAGGAAGATTTGGTCGTCCTCGTCGCGGGTAAGCCGGGAACGGTAAAGGTACATGGCGGCAAGGAACAGGACACAGAGTGACCAGACGGACCAAATGACAGGAACCATAACGCACCTCCTGAAGATTTCTGGTCCCAGATACCGGCGGGCCCGTGAGGGGATACGCGGTCTCGTGAGTAGAGGGGCCTTACGGGGACCATCATAGTCCGGTAGTAGCCAGAGTTTGGTGACGTTAGTCACATCTCATGTTTATGCAGCGAATTAACTTGTTATCAACTCGAAACGAGTTTTTTGCCCTCCAGGCATCCAAAAGCGGGCTTTCGGGTCGTTGTGGCGGGGTGAGACTTTCAGTCACGGGCTGCATCCAATGAAGTGGTTTAGGTGAAAAGGGGCTTGTGTAGCCCTTTCATCCTCAGTAGAGTCTATTCAGCATCAGCGAATTTCACAGAACCGGGAGATACCATGGCTACTACGACCGTCGCACCTCAAGAAGAAACAGTGAAAAAGGCGCCCCTCAACCTGACGCCCCAGGCCATCGCCAAGGTGCGCGAAATCATGGCCACCCAGGATCCCCTTCCCGCCGGGTTGCGCATCGGCGTGGTGGGCGGCGGGTGCTCGGGTTTTCAGTACTCCATGGCGTTCGAGAATCAAAGCGGCATGATGGACAAGGTCTTTAGTTTCGACGATCTGAAGGTTTTTGTGGATGCGACGTCGCTGATGTACCTCAACGGCTGCATCGTCGACTATGTGGAGACCCTGGAAGCTGCCGGCTTCAAGTTTGAGAACCCCCAGGTCAAGTCGACCTGCGGTTGCGGTTCTTCTTTCAGCGTTTAAGCAAGCAAAATCTTCACAGCAAGATGACAAATGGCCTGTTCCCCAGGGGATGGGCCGTTTTTGCGTCTGTGGAAACCCCCGGCGTCGTGGCAAATGAAGCAACGATCGCTGTTTCAGATGGATTTTTGCTCGTAAAGCGTTTGGATTCAATCGTGTAACTTTATAAAGGGAAATTAAAAGCAAATCTGCATTATTTATTTTTTTGGGGGGGGAGGGGTGGGGGGTACGGACCGGCCACACCCTGACACTTTGAACCGGGATACTGACACTGCGACGAAGGCATTGGAAACTCCAACTCCAGCTTGCGGCATTACGTGGTAATTCCCCGCAAACCCCGATGAAAAGATCCTTCTCCGAGCCAACAAGGATCAGTACCAAGGCCAATTCGAGAGATAGCTCGATCCCCTCCTCTAGCCCCAGGGGGGGCTCCCGAGCCGGCCAAGCGGTCAAAAATGATCCCTACAACATCTGCTTGACAGCGCTTCAAATCGGTGGCTATACTCCCGGCGCTTGAGTAAATCGAATTAGTTCAGCCCAAGCAGTGTGCGGCCTTCCAGCAAGCCGAGAGGCTGCTTCGGGTAACCATCAAAAACAAAGGAGTTGTGTCCC
>DASXGD010000226.1:0-12469 GCA_036489245.1 Occallatibacter sp.
GTATCGGTCTGCCAGTGATCGGCAATGATGCGATCCTGCTGGCCGCGCTCGAAGTCGCGCACTGCCGCCTTCCAGTTCAGCGAGTAGTCCTTGAAGTTGATAACCCCGGTGTAGCCGTGCGCGGCCGCGTAGTTGTAGTAGAACGAGGCGAACTCGGCCACCGCGCCGCGGAAATTCGGCTGCCCGATCCACCAGTCGAAGTAAACGATCTCCGGCTTGTACTTCTCCACAAGTTCGGTATCGCGCGCCAGCCAGTCGCGGGTCCAGGCGTCGCTCACCCACGTCCAGTCGTTGATCAGGCTGTGGTCGTCCCCTCCGGCCTCGAACCACTGGTGAGCCGGTCCATACAGCGAAGCGTACTTTGGATCGTTCACGTCCGAGCGGATCGCTCGTCCGCCGTCATAGAAAAAATTGTGTTCGGCGCGATGCGAACTCAGTCCAAAGTGCAGCCCCTCGGCCCGCACCGCCTTGGCCAGTTCGCCCAGCGTGTCGCGCCTGGGACCCATCTTCACCACAGTCCAGTCCGACAGGCCCGAATCGTACATCGAGAATCCATCGTGGTGCTCGGCCACAGGAACCACGTATTGCGCGCCCGACTCCTTGAACACTTTTGCCCACGTCGCCGCATCGAAGTGCTCGGCGCGGAACAGGGGAATCAGGTCCTTGTACCCCTTCGACTCGTCGCCTTTCGCAAAGTGCTCGTGGAAATTTTTGTAGGCCCCCTCGTCAGGCCGGTACATGTTGCGCGGATACCACTCATTCTCCGCCGCCGGCACCGAATACACCCCCCAGTGGATAAAAATGCCGAACTTGGCGTCCTTGTACCACTGCGGCTGCTGGTACTTCATGAGGCTGCCCCAGTCCGGCCGATAGGGGCCATCGTTGGCCTGCTTCTCCGCTTCGGCCACCAGCCGATTGCGCTCCCCGTCGTATTTCGCCACCGACTGCCGCCACTCCCGATCGATCTCGGCGGCGGATTTGGAGTCGCGGGTGGGAGCCAGAGGATCAGTGGATGCGGAACTCTGCGCAAAAACGATGGACGCGCCGCAAAACAGCAGAAGTGAAACGCAACACAGTTGCTTCATATGGCCCGCATCCTAAATCGCTGTGCCTCCAGCCTGCAAACGTCCGCCCGCACCCCAACTAAAACCGCAACACGACGACAATCCATCACCCGCGTACGAGTTGCGGGTGCCAGCAGCCTGGTCTGAGGGAACGGGATTGCCCAAACTCCTGCAATTATCGTATAAACGCAACATCTCTTCAGCCATTTCTCTGCACGGGTGATGCGTGGCTGTGATCCATCCGGATGACAAGTCCAATCGGCCTCCGTGCAGCGTTTAACCGTCGAATCGAGGCGAATCCCATGACCAAGCAAATCGGTGAAGAGCAACTCCTGGCCAGCACCGCTGCACACAAGGACAAGCAGACGGTTTCGCCGGAAGGGGAGCGCCTGGCGCAGAGAATCTCCGGCGTCATCATCGATCGACGCCCCCTGCACGAAGATGAGCGCGGCGAGCTGCAGGAGATTTACAACCCCGCCTGGGGTCTGCATCCTGACCCTCTCGTGTATGCCTATTTCGTGAGCATTCGGCCTCGGCAGGTGAAGGGATGGGTGGTGCACAGGTTTCAGGATGATCGACTGTTTTTCCTTAACGGGATCTTCCGTGTGGCGCTATTCGACGATCGACCCGAATCATCCACGTTCCGGATGTTGAATGTTTTTGTGATGAGTCATCGCAGCCGCGGCACGGTGATCATTCCCAAAGGCGTCTTCCACGCGAGAATATCGGCGAAGATGATGCCAGTTTCCTCAACCTTCCCACGCGGCCCTACAACCACGAAGATCCGGACAAACTCAGACTACCCCTCAAAAACGATCTGATCCCCTTTGACTTCGATGGCGACTCTGGTGGCTGGTGATTCTTCCCCCAAGACAACGCCGAGGGTGACGGTGATCGTCGCCGCCTATAACTGCAGCCATACTCTGAAGTGCGCCCTCACCTCCGTGCTCGGCCAGACTTATGCGGATTTTGAAGTCTGGGTCGTAGGCGATTGCTGCACCGACGATAGCGAACAAGTCGTCGCCGGATTTGGCGATCCGCGGCTGTACTGGTTCAATCTGCCCGAGCGTGTGGGATCTCAGAGTGGACCCAACAATGAAGGATTGCGCCGTGCCCGGGGAGAATTTATCGCCTACCTCGGGCAGGATGATTTGTGGTTTTCCTGGCACCTGGAAAGCCTCCTTGCCACCATGCGGGAGACCAGGGCCGAGTGTGTCAACGGCTTGATCGCCGTCCTGAGACCTGATCGCGCGCCGGAAGGCTATGGCGCACCGGGTGCCAGATTCAATGGAGGTTGTTCTATCCCACCTTCCGGTTGGCTGCATCGGCGGGAGATCATCGAGAAATGCGGTCTCTGGCCTCTTCCCGGCAGATTGACGAGCGGCGTGGACTTCATATTTCAGCGGAGGGCGTTCCTCGCGGGTTGTCGCTTTGCCGCCACGGGGCAATTCAGCGTGCTGAAATTCCCATCGCCTGCCTGGAAGACGTACGCTCGTTCGCAGGACAACCCGCAACCCTCGTATCTCGCCCGACTGCAGAAGGATTCGAGCAGCCTCCATCGGGAATTGCTCACGGAAATTGCTGTGGAGGCTGTCCGCCACCGCGAGAACCCCGATGTGCGGGAGCTGTTCGTGTCGTTTCTCCGGACGCTTTATTGGCGAGCTGTCGATGGTTACGGCCGGGAGCGGTGGCCTGTAAGTGCGTTCCTCGTATGGCGGGATCGACGATGGCGGCGCCGCGCCATTCTCCTTCGCGGCCTTTCCCGTCAGTAGTAACGGCGACTATGTTTCAGTGCACGTGCGAAACATCGTCGTTCATCGAAAAGACGTTTTTCAAATCATCCTCGTACGGAAAGACGTGAATCATCCACGTAAACACCACGGGCATGAATGTTCCTCCTTCGGCGTCGCAGGCCTGTTTAGTGTGGATCGAACCAAACATGCCGAACTTTGGATTCTTGCCGAAGTATTCCTTGACCTTGTTCTCCGGGGCCCCGCAAAAATTCGTGTGCTTGTGCCAGCGCGCCACGCTTAACGGGATACGTTTATTTAACTCGTCCTCTGTGGCGTTGGGTCGGGCCGTAAACATTACGCCTTCTAACTTGAATTTCTGCATCGGGGTACGAAAGTAGAGCAGCGAAGTGGGGCGGGAGGGATCGAATTCCGAATCCGCCAGTTTCGCGTTAGCCTCGTTGTTGAAATGAAACTGGGGCTGATCGACGGCCGGATTGGCCTGAAGATATCCGTCCGCAATGGCCTTTTTGTAATCCCTGTATTTCTCGATCGCCGTCCTCACTTGCGCAACCACCGCTTTTGCCTTTTCTTCATCGCCCGGCTGCGCTGGAGGCATGGGAGTGATGCACATGTGATTGGCCATCGCCGCCATGCTCTCGCCCATCACGCTCATTCCGGCCATCCCCGCCATCGGATCGCACGGATTCCCGGACGGGTCTGTCGTTGTGACCGACGTCCCCGGTATCCCGGCCATCTGCTCCGCGGGTTTCTGCGACAGGCCCGGCATTTCATTGATTGCCACAACGGCGAACGCCAGCGTGAGCAGCAGCGGGCCATAGAACCAACCACGCAATTTTGTGCCAGTCTCCAGGGCGCGTCCCTCCGCGTTCACATTAGAGACGACCATATCCTGTACGGCTGCCGCGGGGCGGGTGGATGATTCGAGCGGGGATTCTCCGGTAGTGAACTGGATTGCGAGCCGTCTGAACTCGCGATGCGCAGTGAGCAAGCGAATAGCTAACAGCTGCTCTTAAAACTGCCACACCAGCCCGGTTGAAATGCGCCCGAAGTAGGTGGGAAGCCCCGGGACTCGATAAGGCGCGAATTGAGGTCCCGGTCCGATCAAAGATGTATAGGCATACTGGAAACCACCGTCCGCCCGATACGCAAAGTGCCGTGCGATGGCGATGTCCAGCCCGCCACCGAGGAGAGTCGCAAAGGCGGCGGTCCCCGATTTTGATCCCTGCGGACCCCAATCCCGGTTCAGGGCGGCATCTCCCATCAGCCCCTCGGCGAACACGGTCACTTTCTTGATCGTATGGCTGTATTGGCCGCCGGCAAGAACGAACAGCGCGTGCTGCGGCGCGTTGAGATTGGTTCCGCTATATCCGTAGACGTCGACTTTGAATCGCAGGGAATGCCATGCCGGAAAGGCCAGGGAAGCATCCCAGCCGTTGAGCGACTGGCGCGCGCCCGGAAATCCGTTGAACGTGTTGGACAAGTAGGTATAGCCGCCGTAGATCTGGAACCGCGCTGGGGCTTCCGATTGCGCCCGCGAATTTGCCGGCAGGCAGATCAGGAAGATCAAGGGAAACAAACAGGACCGCATTCACGACCTCAGGGTGGTTTCTAGCTTGAACCATCCTATCCCGTCCATCCGCGGGACCGGCAGGCGCCACGGTCTCTCGTGGCTCTGATGTTCGGGTGCAAATCGCGCTTGACATATTCCCATATGGGAATGTAATGTCCCTCTCATGCCGCGCGCTGCAACCACCTCCGATGTATTCAACGCGGTGGCGGAGCCACGGCGCCGGGAGATCCTCACCCTTCTTGTCGTGAAGGAGCTTCCGGTGGGCGAGATCGTGGCCATCCTGCGACTCGATCAGCCGTCGGTGTCCAAGCACCTCCGTGTCCTGCGCGATGTCGGCCTCGTCCAGGCGCGCCGCAATGGCCGTCACAAGCTCTACCGGACCAACGCCCAGGCGATCCAGCCCCTGCATGAGTGGGCGGGAACGTTCGAACGCTATTGGACCCACCAGTTGAATCGCATCAAGGAACGCGCCGAAGCGACGATGCGCGCCCGCGAAGAAGATCAAAATCCCCGAAATTCCCCACGAAATCCTTCCCCCCGAATTCCTTCCAAGGAGAAACAATGACCGCGACACTCTCAGAAATTGAAAGCCTGTCTTTGACCGTGCACCAGGAGATCCGCGTCAACGCATCGCTCGAGGTCACGTTCGCGGCGCTGCTCGAGCAGCTCGAGGCCAACGAAATGCCCGACGGCACAGCGATGCCCATGAAGCTGGAGCCGTGGCCGGGGGGGCGGTGGTACCGCGATCTGGGCGGCAACAACGGCCATTTCTGGGGCCATGTGCAGTCCATCAAGCGCCCCACCCTCCTTGAGATCGTTGGACCTCTCTTCATGTCCGCCCCGGTCGCCCTCAACGTCCAGTACAGGCTCGCGGAGGCCGATGGGGTGACGATCATCAAGTTCCGCCACTCCGGCTTTGGATTGATCCCGGAGGACCACAAGCGCGGCGTGAGTACAGGGTGGGGACACATCAACGAACAGGTGCGCCGCCGCGCCGAAGCATCGCGGCCCACCCAATAGATTCCATCCCCAAACCAAAGGAGATCACCGTGTCCATCGCAGAAGCCACAGCTTCCACCGCCCAGTCGTTCCTGGTGGAGTTTGAAATCCAGGCGCCCATCACCCGGAAATTTCTTGAACGCCTTCCGGAAGACAAGCTCACCTGGAAGCCGCATGAAAAGTCCATGACCGCCGGCCAGCTCGCCTTTCATCTCGCTACGGTTCCCGCCGGGGTGCTCCGGCTGGTCGGGAACAATCCGGCCCAGGCTCCAGCCAGTTTCAATTTCCCCCAACCGGCGAGCCGCGAGGAAATACTGACCGCCTTTGACCAGACGATCGCCGGGGTACGCGAACTGCTGCCCCGTTTCGATGAGGAAGCCATGAACGAAACCTGGCGCCTGGTTGCCGGCGGCCGCGAAGTCCTCGCCCAGCCCCGAGGCCAGTTCCTGCGCGACGTGATGCTCAGCCACTGGTACCAGCACCGCGGCCAATTCTGCGTCTACCTGCGGTTGCTCGACGTCCCGGTACCCGCGAGCTGGGGACCGAGCGCCGATGAGCCGCCGACGTTCATGCAGAACCCGGCCTAGCTTTCACGTTGTCCGGGTGATCTATGTGTCCTGTATGTCTTGCCACCGCCGCCATCCTTGCGGGCAGCGCCACCGGTACCGGCGGGCTCACCGCCCTGGTGGCGCGCCGTTTTCTGAAACGCGAACCGAAAGCCCCCACAAGCGAGCAAAAGGAGAATCACGATGGCCACCAGCCTGACAGAGGTGCATCCCCACCAGACCGTTTCCCACGCTGAATGGATCGAAGCGCGCCGGCAATTCCTGGCCAAGGAGAAGGAGTTCACCCGCCTGCGCGACGAACTGAGCCGGCAGCGCCGCGAACTGCCATGGGAAAGCGTCGAAAAGCCGTATGTCTTTGAGGGACCGAGCGGCAGAGAAGCGTTTGCCGACCTCTTCGATCATCGCAGCCAGCTGATCGTGTACCACTTCATGTTCGGTCCAGGCTGGAGCGAAGGCTGTCCCAGCTGCTCCTACCTGGCGGATCATTTCGACGCCATGACCATCCACCTCGCCCATCGCGATGTAACCTTTGCCGTGGTCTCGCGCGCTCCCTACGCGCAGATCGCGGCCTACAGGAAGCGCATGGGATGGCGTTTCCACTGGGTCTCGTCGTTCGGCTCCGATTTCAACTACGACTTCCATGTCTCGCAAACCGAAGCCGAAAAGGCCAGCGGCAAAGCAGACTACAACTACTCTGTCACCACATTCCCGGTCGAAGAGCGCCCCGGCGCCAGCGTCTTCTTTAAGGATGCGAAGGGGGACATCTTCCACACCTACTCCACCTACGCCCGTGGCCTGGATATTCTCGTTGGCACCTACAACTTCCTCGACCTCGCGTCCAAGGGCCGCGACGAAGCCGGCCTGAAGCACTCCATGGCCTGGGTCCGCCATCACGATAAGTACGACGGCGGCTACTTCGTCGATGCGGAGAGAGAATACGAGGCGCCCAAGATGGCCGAGCCGGCGGCTGGTCACTCCTGCTGCTCCGGCGAGCAGCACGGCTAGATCGCTTCCGCGGATCTTAAGAATTGGGAACCTCGGGTTCGGCGCGTCTCAATCGCGCACCGGCCACGGGTTCCCGCAGCATGAACGAGCGATGAACTTCGAGGGAGGATCTGGATACGCTCAAATTCGGACACCGGTGCCGAACTATAGAATTAGACCAATGTATCCTTGTCGGGCCCAGATTACTGATAGACGCAGGTTTGGTGTGTTTGCCGCGGGGGTGATCCTGCTCGCCGCGATCGCCCCGGCTTGTCCCCAGGGCCTTTCGTCGCCACCAACCTCCGCAAGCCTCACCTCGGCACAGGCAGCGCTCACGGCTACCCAGATCGTCGATGAAATGCTGCGTCATAACCAGGCGCGGGCGGACGGGCTCAAGCACTACCAGTCGGTGCGCCATTATGAGGTGAATTACTCGGGATATTCGGCCAAAATCGGGGCAAAACTGGTGGTCGAAGCCGACTATGACGCTATTTCCGGCAAGACCTTCCGGGTGCTGTCGCAAAGCGGGTCGCGCATGCTGGTCGACAAGGTCCTGAAACGCCTTCTGGAGAGCGAGAAGGACGCCACACGGGATAAAAACACGACCGCGCTAACTCCTGCCAATTACAAATTCCGGCTGAACGGGATTGAGAACCTCGCCGGCCGCCCATCCTACGTCCTCGAAGTGGAGCCTCTGGTCGACAGCAAGTACCTGTATCGAGGCAGGGTATGGGTGGATGCGGCGGACTTCGCCGTGGCTCGGATCGAAGCCAGGCCCGCCCGGAATCCCTCCTTCTGGATCTCCAGCACGGCCATCAACCACCAATACACCCGTACGGACGGCTTCTGGCTCCCGGCGCAGAATCGCAGCGAATCGAAGGTGCGCTTGGGTGGAACCGCGGTGCTTACCATTGATTACGGCACCTACCAGGTGGTCCGCGAGGCTCCGGTCGCCGGCGGCGGTTCGTAACCTTCCAGGCTCAAGGCAGCAGCTTGCGGATCGCGTACATGGTCGTCCGGCGGGCCAGCTTCCCGGCCCGGAAGCGGAAACCCGGGCGAATCGGGTTCGGCGTCGCCGTGGGGTCTACATTCTGCAGCGCGCATGCCGCTTTGTAGTGCTCAATCAGCATCAGCGTGGCTGGCTTCCAGCCGTGGTCGGCTGCGGCGGCTCGGGCGGCGGTCCCGGCCGCTGCGCGCTTCTCCGGGCAACGCAGAAAGGCGCGAATGGCGTCGATCGCCTCACCATCCGAATCGAAGAGGCAGCCCGTCCCATCCCGAATCAGTTCGGGAATGCCCCCGGCTCGCGCCCCGACCACGGGCAGCCCCGACGACATTGCTTCGAGGACCACCAGCCCCAGCGTTTCGGTTCGCGAAGGCATGACAAAGACATCGCACGACGCATACGCCGCCGCCAGTTCTTCGCCGTGCAGGAACCCCGCAAAGTAGACGGACATACCCGCGAAATGCCGCTCCAGAACCTTGCGGTGGGGTCCGTCGCCGATCAGCGCCAGGCGCGCGGCGGGAAGCGCCTGGAGCATCGGTTTGATGCGCTCGATGTCCTTCTCCGGGGAGAGGCGGCCCACGTACAACAGGAGCGGGCTCTCGGGGTGGTTGTTGGTGAGCCGGGCGCGCATGGCTTCCGAGCGCCGGCGGGGATGAAAGCGCACCGTGTCCACTCCACCCGGCCACAATGCGAGGCGTTCGATTCCGTGCTGCGCGAGCTGTTCCAGCATGGCCGCGGAGGTACAGAGATTGAGCGTGGCGCGATTGTGACGAACCCGCATGATGCGCCAGATGTGCGGCTCCAGCATGCCCAGCCCGTAGTAGCGAAGATAGGCAGGCAGATCGGTGTGGTACGACACCACCAGCGGCAGGTGCAGCGCACCGCCATTCGCGCCTCCGCTGTAGTAGAGCGCGGCGATTCCCAGCAACGCGGGGTCCGCAACGTGCAGCAGATCAGGCTGAAATTCCCGAATCTGGGCCCGCATCGACGCCCGCGGAAGCGAGAGCCGCAGTTCCGGGTAGAGCGCGAAGGAATGGCTCTTCATTCCAATGATGCGCGCGCCCTCGAACTCCGAAACTCCGCCCGCGGGGCCGCCATCGGGAGCAAAGACCAGCACCTCGTGGCCGAGGTTCCTGAGATGCCGCACCGTTTCACACAGAGTGGTGACGATGCCATCGATTTTTGGAACGAATGTCTCAGTGAAAAGGGCGATTCGCATGGACTGGCCACAGCGAGGTTTTACGTGAACGCAACAAAGCCTAACACGCGCATCGCTGCGCTGTTTCATGTCCGTCCAGGAGCAGGTCGAGCCGCACTGAAGACCGGGTTAGACCCGCAGGACGTGGGTTAGACGGGATTGCCCGGTGAAGTCGAGACGGCGTATCGTGTGGCTGTAGGCGATTTGCCTCGGATCGGCAATCGGGGGTCTTATGCGACTCGCACCTGTTCTCGGTTTCGCACTTCTTGTCGGCGTTCTTCCGTCCCTGGGGCAAAAACCGACGCCGGAAGACCTGCAATTTCGCGCCTGGGAACGTAACGCCGGCGCTTCTACATGCCCTCTCGACATGCACGTCCGCCAGGGCATCGGCAGCAAAATGATGGCGGTCGACAAGCACGGCGCCCAGCAGGAAATGTTTGCCGCGCGGCTCAAGCTCCTCCTCAAGGATCTTCGTCCCGACAAGTCTGCCCAGCGAATGGTGCAAGCCACCGTGACCGTGCACGGCTTGAACGGTGCGGAGCAGATTGTCCCGACGAATGCGCACTCCGACCGATCCGGAGAGGCCGTCAAGACCCTCACCGTCCGACTGACCCCTGAAGGTGAACCGGAAGTCTCGGGCGATCTCCGGCTGCCCGGATTTACCGCGACTCTGATGGTCGATCTGGATTCGGTCACCTACGACGACGGGGCAGTCGTTAAATTCTCCGGCGCTTCGGCCTGCCATGCGCCTCCCGATATGGTGATGCTGGTCAGCCGCTAGTCCGGATATCCGTAGAGCGGATGCGATCGTCGGCGGTGTACACAGTTTCACAGAATCACAGTTTCTGTGGGCTCCCGGCCGCCAAGCCATTGCCAATACGGCGCTTAGAGGCAGGTTCACAGTTTCACAGCTCAAAATGTCCCCCCGGGGAGGGGTATGTTTTTTTCGAGGTCTACTCGATTAAATATAAAAGACTTAGAAGCGTTTTTAGGGGTCTCATAAGGGTCCAAAAGGTGGCTTTTGGGGGCTCAAAACGGTCCTAAACGTACACGCCAACACGCGGACACGAAAGACAGAATCTCAAAAGCGTCCCTGAAATTCGTTTCAAAACCAGGCCCCCGAACCGCGGCCGGGAGATGGGCTGTGGTCACCCGAAACAGTGAGAATGCAACTGCGGATCCTTCACGTTGTTCAGGATGACAGAGTTGAGGGATGGGCTGATCCTGTTTTGACGGCAGTCGGGAATGGAACGTTGTTCCACCCGCAGGCATGAAAATGTGCTGTTGTTCGGGCGGCCCTACGGGACGCCTGCGCCTGCTGTGCGCTGTCCCAGGATGCCGCTTCGCTCCATCCTGGGCTATTCTCGAGCGTTCCCTCCGGGAACCCATCACCCGTCCGGCATGGACCTTTGTTTGCTCGCCAGGGCCTATTTTCACGGCAGATCCTCGAAGACAATCTTACTTGCGTCGCTAATTCAGGGGACAGGACACTCTTCATTGTGCGCCAAGGCTGGGAAATTCTATGCACAGCGCGGAAGCCGGTAGATGGTGCAGCGATCGAAACTCACGCCAAACACATCTGCGGCCGCATCGTCGGGACTCAGCGCGATCGCCGTTTCGATCAGCAACTCGACTCCCGGAGTCTGCCTCACGCAGTTCTGATGTTCGGGATGCATGTAAATCAGGTCGATTGGTGCGGGGCGAGCGGCGGCGGCTTCAACAAGGCTGTCGAGCCACATGCGCACCATCTCTTCTTCAAAGGAGTTGAAGAAGAACAGGACCACGGGGCCATCGGGCAGGGGGAAGGAGAGGGCGTCTGTGTGGGCGATACGGACGTTGCGGCAGGCACGCTTCCGCTTCATCCACCGATGGAGATTGCGGCGGGCCATGGATGCCAGTTGCGGGTTCAGTTCGACGCCGGCGACTTCGCGAAAGGCGTATTCGGAGGCCAGCATCACTACCCGCCCCTTGCCGCAGCCGATGTCGACGAATGCGTAATCGGAGAGACGGACGGGTGCTTCCAGGGTCGCGCGCCAGTGCTCGATCGCGCCTCGAAACAACGACGGAGCGGTGGCATAGTAGCCGGCGCTGTGGATGTCGTGCTGGTGCCCGGCGGATAGCCCGTCGGCATAAATCAGGCCGCCGGTGTCGACACGGTGGGTGCGGTCAAAGGGGTGCCGAGGTTCGCGGGAGGGAATGAGACGGCGGAGGAGGCCGGTCCATCGGGCGGAGGCGGGATTCAAGAGCGGGTGAGGCACGAGCCAGCGCCAGAGGCGCAGGAAATGAGTTTCGGTCGGCATCCTTTCTGGGACTGTAGCAGAGAGCGGGTACACTTCGGATCAGCGAGACGGTCGGGGTTCGAGGTTTCCCACCCTTTCCGCAGAGACAAACGGAAAGGATGGGGCACGGAGGGTCGGGCGACACTGATCGCCCCTGCGACCGCTTGGAGGACCCATGCCCACCTATGTCGTTCTGCTGCGCGCCGTGAATGTCGGCGGCACCGGAAAACTTCCCATGGCAGACTTGCGCAAGCTTCTGGACGGGCTTGGATTCAGGAACATCGAAACCTATATCCAGAGCGGCAACGTGGTATTCGATGCGGCGGGATCCGCGGCGAAGGTGAAAGCGGCGGTGACGGCGGGCCTGGAGACGCTGATGGGGGCGCCGGTGGAGGTGATGGTGCGGACACATGAAGAGCTGTCGCGGATCATCGACGGCAATCCGTTCGCGAACGAAGCGGCTGCCGATGGCGCCCGGGTGCATGTCGCCTTTCTGGCCGGGGCGGCGCCTCCCGAGGCGGAGGCCGGTCTGAATCGCATTGTTACCCAGTACCCGGCGAGGCGCGACCGGTATCACCTCGCGGGCGACACCCTGTATCTGCATCTGCCCGAGGGCGCTGCGGAAACCAAGTTTTCGGGAAAGACCATGGACCGTGCGCTGGGTGTCGCGGCTACGGGGCGAAACTGGAATACGGTGCTCAAGCTGCACGCGATGTCGAAGCGGTAGAGGGCGTGGGTTAGAACTGATTGCATGCCGTCAGATGGGAACCGGGGAGAATCTGTTTAATTGAAAAAACAGCAAGTCAGCGCCGCTTCGCGGCGTAGCAGGTCGGCAAGTCAGCACCGAGATCCGGTTCTCACGCAGACATTAAAAGCCCGCGATTTCATCGGCTCAGGTGTCCAGCCCGTTCCAGCCAAGGAGTAGTGCACGTGCGAAGGCCCTCCGGCAAGCCGGAGGGCCTTCAGTTGGTACAACCGATCCAGTCTACGCTTGCACAATCCGCGTTGGCTTGGATCCCACAAAGCCGTAGAAGGCAATGTAGAGGTAGCAG
>DASXGD010000241.1:0-17614 GCA_036489245.1 Occallatibacter sp.
ATGGCAGCCAATGCGTGGCCGCCCTCCTGCCCGCCGTACCACATGTCCAGCAGAGCGGGCGTCTTGTCGATCCACTTCGTCATGGTCACAGGATCGCCGGTGTTCAATACAACAACGGTGCGCGGATTTGCCTTCTCCACGGCGGCGATCAGCTCATCCTGCCCAGCCGGGAGGTCCATCGTGCTCACGTCGAAGCCTTCCGACTCCAGCTTGTTATAGCGGCCCACGACGACCACGGCGATATCCGCGGCCGCTGCCGCATCCGTCGCTTCCTTCAGGGCTTTGGCCCGCGCTTCGGGACTGTCCTGAGTTGGATCTTCGCCTTCCATCCTCGCGCCCAGCGCGTACGCCACCTTGATTCCGTCGCCGGCCCTCTCCTTGATTCCGTCCAGCGGCGCAACCGAATACTTCGGCCGCACCAGCGAACTTCCCCCGCCCCCGGTACGCGCTACAGCGGCGTTGGGCCCGATCACCGCGATCGACTTGACCTTCGCGGGATCGAGGGGCAGCAGTCCGCCCATGTTCTTCAGCAGCACGATGGCCTCCGTCGCTCCCTTCAGCGCAACGGCGCGCTGCTCGGGCGTATCGACCTCGCCGCCGCCGGTGTGGGGATGATCGAAGATGCCGCTCAGAAATATCACGCGCAGAATGCGGCTGACGTTGTCGTCGAGCGCGGCCTCGGAAATATGGCCGGCCTTGACCTCGGCCAGCACTTTGTCGCCCTCCAGCCACGTCCCGCTGTTGCCGCTCAAGATGGTTCGGGGGCTCGACAACATGGCCTTGGCCGGCGGACCGCCCGGCATCTCAAGGTCCATTCCTGCATTCACCGTGGGCGCCGTCGAATAGGTGCTGCCCCAGTCGGAAACTACGAAACCCTTGAAGCCGAACTCCTTTTTCAGCACATCTGTGAGCAGGTAGTTGTTCTCGGCGCAGTAGGCGCCGTTTACCTTCTGGTAGGCCGACATCACGTTCCACACGCCCGCTTCCTGTACTGCGGCTTTGAAGGCGGGCAGATAGATCTCGTGCAATGTGCGCTCGTCGATGTGTTCGTCGATGCGGTGACGCTCAAATTCCTCGTTGTTGGCGGCGAAGTGCTTCACCGAGGGGATCACGCCTTCGCCCTGCACTCCCTTGATGTAAGCCACACCCAGCTGCCCGGAAAGATATGGGTCTTCACCATAGCCCTCGAAGTTGCGCCCCCACAGCGGCACGCGATTGATGTTGACGGTGGGGCCGAGGATCATGTCCCGTCCGAGCGCCTTCACTTCCTGTGCGATGGCCTGGCCTTCGCTTCGCACCAGGTCGACGTCCCATGTCGCCGCCATGGCCACGCCCGAGGGGAACGACGTGGTCAGGACCTTGGGAGTGCTGGCCGCGTTGGTGACCGCGGAGCTGCCATACCATGCGCGCACGCCCAGGGGGCCGTCGGCCATCTTGATGGCGGGGATGCCGAGCCGCTCGATGGGCATGGATTCCATCCAGCCTGAGCCCGCCAGCATGGACGCTTTTTCCTCCAGGGTCATGAGGCCGAGCAGATCGGCGACGCGCTTCTCAACCGGCACGCTTGCATCCTTGTAGGGCGCACTGGGGGGAATGGTGCCTTGAGCAAGAAGGGAACGTGAGGCCGTTCCGGCAAGGACCATCACCACCACCAGGGAGGCCAAGTATCGACGGCGCATTGTCAAACTCCAGCAGGCGGCGGATCCTCGCCGACCGATCCCGCAAATGTTAGTTGATCATCAAAGCGCAAACAAGATTGGAACGACACGAACAAACGTTTCGCCGTGCACCATGGCATTTAGAAACTGCCGCCCGGAAATCACTTGCACTTGGTGAAACGGTTTGTACTGCTACGGCACCATTTTCCGACACACCAATCAATCGCGCTCCTTATTCCAATGCTGTCTGACCACCGGCGGCCTGTTGGCCGTTTTGCGCACCACTCTTTCTGGAGGACTTCGTCTATGCTTTCGCTCAAGTCGTTTGCTATCCTCGCTGCGCCGCTCCTTGCCGGAACGGCAGCCTTGGCCGTTCCACCCCCGACCGTCATCCACGCCTGCTACCAAAAGGAACACGGATTGGTCCGTATCCTGGGTGCCGGTGAGGTGTGCCGCCCACACGAACAAGCCATCTCGTGGAACGAGGAAGGCCCCACCGGCCCTCAGGGCGCACCAGGGGCAACAGGCCCCCAGGGACCCGCAGGAGTACCCGGCGCACAGGGCCCGGCCGGCCCCGCAGGCCCCAAGGGCGCGACGGGGGCAACTGGTCTTACAGGAGCCCAAGGACCGGCGGGAGCCCAAGGACTGACTGGTCCTCAAGGCGTCGCGGGACCCATTGGAACAACTGGCCCAGCCGGTCCGACTGGACTGACTGGCCCTGCTGGTGCTGCCGGCCCCGCTGGAGCTATCGGAGCCACAGGTCCTGCTGGTCCAACTGGCCTGACCGGCCCCGCAGGAGCAACTGGTCCTGCCGGAGCAGTCGGTCCCGCCGGACCCTCTGGACCTACGGGCCCGGCTGGTCCTGCGGGTCCACAGGGACCTGCCGGGACGGTGCCGGCGAATCTTACGTCGCTGTCGGGCGCGCTCAGCACCAATGGAGGAGTCGCTTACGTCGGCAACGAGGCGTTCGTCGCTGCGGCGTGCAGCTACCACAACTTAGGCGACATCATCCTATCGGTTAACGGATATGGCCAGGGCGCTTTGCCGGCGGACGGGCGGCTTCTTCCTATCAGTCAGTACACGGCGGTGTTCTCGCTGCTTGGCACAAACTTTGGCGGCAATGGAACCTCCAATTTCGGGCTGCCCGATCTGCGGTCGTTTGCGCCCCAGGGGCTGCAATACTCCATCTGCGTCGAGGGAATCTTTCCGCCCCGAATCTAAGTCCCGGTGCCAACACCATGCCGGGCGGCGGTCCCTCCTTTCGGCCATCGCCCGGCATTTCTTTGCATTCGGCGCAACCAGAGCATGGGGTTTGCAGTCCAAATACCATTGGGTCTTTTGACTATCGTCAAGGTGGACTTGCAGGTGAGGGATCACGCTATTACGATGAGGCTTTTTTTCGCTCTGTTTCTTGCCGCATTCATCCCCGCGCTGCTGAATGCCGAATCCGGATGTCCGGCAAACATCACGGCTATCCCGTTTCACAATGTCAACCGGCATGAAATGATCGTGGAAGTGTCGATCAATCACTCCGGTCCTTATGATTTTCTGTTTGATACCGGAACCCAGGTGACGGTGGTCGATCAATCCCTGGCTTCGGAACTGCATTTAGCCGCCAAGGGGAAGGCTGCGGTTGCCGGCATCAGTTTTCAAGGGCCGGCCACATTCGCGCAACTGGATAACGTCGAACTTGGCGATCATGGGGCAACCCATCAGGGTGTGCTGATCTATGACATGAAGCGGCTGCAATCGGCCGGATATGCGATCCGAGGCCTTTTGGGCGCGGACTTTCTGTCGCGATTCGATGTGCTCATCAACAATGCACACAAAGTTGTTTGTGTGGACGATACGGGCGCGATGCTGCAAGGGGTGAACGGGGAGCACATAGCCCGGGTTGCACCGCCCGGCGCTACACCTAAATCGCGGCGCCCAACGGCGCCCAGCCGGTTGAATGCCGCCAGTTCTATTGGCGACGACTAGTCGCGAAGGCGAATCTTACACGCGTCGCAAGATGAAGGCGCTGGCTCGGCGAAGGATCGAGTGATGCGGTCGAATCGATTGCGCGGCGAACTCGCTATCTAAGCGTGGCTCTGCACGCGTTTGGAATCGCTCGCGAACTATGGCCGGGGGCGCCCTAAGTTACAATAAAAGACAGGTCCAATCCAGTTCTTTGAGCGCATCCCGCGCCACCCAGCCAAGGAGTTTCAGAATTTATGGCGATTCCCGCCACTCAAATGCGTCCGGGCATGATCATCAAGCATAACGACCAGTTGCACCTGGTCTT
Organism: Occallatibacter sp.; assembly: GCA_036489245.1. Taxonomy (GTDB): domain Bacteria; phylum Acidobacteriota; class Terriglobia; order Terriglobales; family Acidobacteriaceae; genus Telmatobacter. Next base: position 3,943 of record DASXGD010000241.1, read on the forward strand.
TAAAGTAGAGCACCGCACCCCCGGCAACCTGCGCGCGTTTATCCAGGCCAAGTTGCGCAACATCCGGTCGGGCGCCATGTTTGAGCACCGCTTCCGCTCCGGCGACGCCATCGAGCGGGTGGTGGTAGACGAAGTGGCGATGGACTTTCTCTATGCCGACGGCGACGATTACTACTTCATGAACCCCCAGGACTACGAGCAGACCGTTCTGAAAGGTTCGACCCTGGGCGACGCCGTGGAGTACCTCACGCCGAACCTGCAGATCAAGGTCAGCTACTTCGATGGGCAGGCGGTGGGCATCGAACTTCCCGGCACTGTCGAACTCACGGTGGTTGAAACCGAACCGGGCCTGAAATCGGCCACGGCGTCGAGCGTGACCAAGCCCGCCAAGACCGAGACCGGCCTGGTTGTCCAGGTTCCGCCTTTCATCAACGAGGGGGAGAAGATCCGCGTCGATACCAGCGAAGGCGCCTACCTGAGCCGCGCGTAGGTCTTTCCGGAGAATCCCGGCGAGGAAGTATTTCGAAGAGCCACCGCCCATCCGGCGATGGCTCTTTTGCTGTGCGGCAAAACCGCGCCGACCGAACAAACGGCGTGGCCCCTTTTCCTTTTCGATAACGCCGATACCTGTGCGCGGGGATCTCGGGATGCGTCGGGCCAAACTCTCATTCGCTTGGAGACAGACATGCCGGTAGCGGAGCAAACCAATAGCAGGTACCTGAGGGCAGTAAACGATGCGTTGCAGTACGTCCGGGGAAAGATGGACATTGGCGCCTCGAATAAGCCCGGGCCGGGGATGATCGCCAGGATGCTTTGCGCGGGTGGGACCTTTAACAAGGGCGAACTGCGCGAGCGCGTAGACCAGGACCTCGGCCGGATCCCGCATCCGACCTACAAGGACATGCTGGAAAGTTCCGCTGACTGGGCCAAGCACTTCGGCTGCGGGAACTGCGGCGAGCAGAGCGCTCTGGCATTCGTGTACCTGAGGGATTTGGGCATCCGGCCCCTGGACTGGATTCAGGTGAACAACTTCAAACACGCGTTCGTGGTCGTGGGACGTGTCAGTGGCAGCGACCCCGAGGACTACACGACCTGGGGTCGCTCCGCCTATTATTGCGACCCCTGGCTGGGCGACTCCGGCGAAGCCGCGGTTTTGCATGTCCGCTACTGGAGAAAGAAGATGGCTTTGCTCTACCGGCTGGATTGATGCTTCGGCGGATTTGCGAAATGGGTCCCGCCGCAATCCTCAGCCGATCGATTCCGGCAGCTTCACCAGCTTCACTTCCAGCAAGGCCTCAAGCTTCAACAGGGCTTCGAGCACGGCGGGGTGCACAGGCGGGTCTACCTGCACCACGGCCAGGGCATGCACCGGTTTGACTCCGGAGCGGTCACGGCCCAGGGCGAAGTTGGCGATGTTGACGCCGTACTCGCCGAGGGTCGTCCCGATTTTGCCGATTACACCCGGAACGTCGATGTTGCGGCAAACCAGGAGTGTGCCTTCAAGGGGCGCCTCGACGTCGATCCCGTCAAATTCGAGCAGGCGCGGCTGTTCGCCGTGAATGACGGTAGCCGTGGCATGGCTGGAGCCAGAGGCGGTGTGCAATTCCACGGCCAGCATGGTGGCGGCGCCGCCGCGATGGCTCTCCTGCTTCTGCTCGTGCACACGGATGCCGCGCTCTTCAGCGACCGCGGCAGCATTGATGCGATTCACGTTTTCCGAGCCCTGGAGCAGCCCGGCAATGGCCGAGTTGCGGACCAGTTCGGTTTTGGCCTCGGTGAGCGCCCCGCCGTAGACGACCTGGATGGCTTCGATGCCCCCCTTGCCAGCCTGGGCCAGGAATGCCCCCAGCCGCTCCGCCAGGTCGATGTAGGGTGCCAGTTGCACGTATTCCTCGTGGGTAAGCGAAGGCACGTTGACGGCGTTCTGTACCACACCCAGTTTGAGATACTCGCGCACCTGGCGGGCAATCTGAATGCCTACGGCCTCCTGCGCTTCCGCAGTGGATCCCGCGATGTGCGGAGTCAGGATCACGTTGTCGAGTCCTGCATACGCTGAATTCCTGGGAGGCTCTTCGGAAAAAACGTCCAGCGCCGCTCCTGCCACCTGGCCACCAGTGAGCGCCTCGGCGAGAGCCGCGTCCTCGACCAGCTCCCCGCGCGCACAGTTGATGATGCGCACACCCTTTTTCATCCCGGCCAGCGTCTTGGCGTTGATGATGCCGGCGGTCTGGGGGGTCAGGCCGACGTGCAGGGTCAGATAGTCCGCTTTGCCAAAAAGTTCATCCAGAGAAACTAAAAAGATGCCGTTCTCGCGAGCCACGGCTGGGGAGACAAATGGGTCGCTGCCAATAATCTCCAGCCCGAATGCGCGGGCGCGCCGGGCCACTTCGAGCCCCACCCGGCCGAGGCCGAGGATGCCCAGCGTCTTGCCTTTCAGCTCCGCGCCCTGAAGGCTTTTCTTTTCCCACTTCCCCGCATGCATTGAGGCGTTGGCGGCCGGCACTTTGCGCGCCAGGGCCAGCATCAGGCCGATCGTCAACTCGGCTACGGCCACGGCGTTGGCTCCTGGGGTGTTCATCACCACGATGCCGCGGCGGGTGGCTGCATCGGCGTCGATGTTGTCGACTCCAACGCCCGCCCGGCCAATGACACGCAGTTTGGGAGCCTTCTCCATGAGCGCGTCATCCACCTGCACGGCGGAGCGGACCACCAGCGCGTCGGCATCGGCAAGGGCGGCCGCCAGGCCGTCCGGGAGCTTGTCGTGGGTCAGAACTTCCCATCCCGGCTCGGCCGCAAGCACGGCCAGCGTCGCCGGGGAAACCTTCTCCGCCAGAACGATCTTCATTGCCTCTCCCTTGTCTGCTGAAGCGGTAGTGTATTCGTCGAAGCGCACGCCTTCCTTCTCGCACAACAGGTCAAACATGCGCAGCACGGCGGAATGCGGCTTGCCCTCGCCGCGCTCGTACTTCCATATCGAATTGGGATGCACGCCCAGCCGCTCCGCCATCTGGTACTGGTAGAGATCGAGTTGCTGGCGCGCGATGACGAGTTTTTCGCCGAAGGTGAGTTCCATAATGCAGCTCCTAGCTGCTAGCCTCTAGCTCCTAGCTAAAAGGCACGACCCTTGGGTGCTGATCTTTGTGTGGGTCTCTCGCCGCTCCAAAGATGGAAAACCACGAACCTCGACCAGACTGTGACAAGCTAGTAGCTAGAAGCTAGGAGCTAGCGGCTGCCTTTGCGTACACTGCTTGCGCCGTCGCTACCGCTTGCCCAAACACCACCGGCAGCCCCAGCGTGTCTTTCGCTATGTGCTCCATGGCGCCAAGGAAGGCAATGGTGTCGAGGTAGTCGAAGAAGCCGAGATGCGCGACACGGAAGATCTTGCCCTGCATCTCACCCTGTCCGTTGGCGGTGACCAGACTGAACCGGGACTTGAGAGCCTTCACCACATCGCCGGAATTCATCCCCTCAGGGACAGCCACGGCCGTAGCCGCGGCGGCCGGCGCCGAAGGCGCAAAGAGGGTGAATCCGAGCGCTACGAGCCCGGCGCGCGTGGCCTCGGCATTGACCTGCGCGTTATCGACCAGGGCATTGCGGCCCTGCTCGAGATCGCCTCCAGCCTGGCCAGCGATATAGTCCAGCGCAGCGCCCAACCCCGCCACCAGGGCCACCGCCGGTGTATATGCGCTCTCGCCCTTGACGGCATTCTTCCGTTCCTTGCGCAGGTCGAAGTAGTAGCGCGGATTTTTGGACTTCTCCATCGCCGCCCATGCCTTGTCGCTTATGCTCAGGTAGGCAAGGCCGGGAGGAATCATCACTGCCTTCTGCGAGCCGCCAATCAAAATATCGATGCCCCAGCCGTCCACGTCAAAGTGAGTGGTGCCGAGGCCTGTAATGCCATCCACCACAAGCAGAGCCTGGGGTGCGAACTCCCGGATCAGCAGGGCCACCGCTTCCACGTCGTGGCGGACGGCCGTCGAAGTCTCCGTAGCCTGCATGTAGACCGCTTTGATGTCCGGCTGAAGCGCCTTCTTCACCTCGGCCAGATTGAAGGTCTGCCCGTAAGGTGCGCTCAGCAGCTGGACCTCGCAGCCGAAGGCCTTGGCCAGATCGTGCCAACGCTCGCCGAACTTTCCAGCCGTCAGCACCAGCACCCGATCGCCAGGAGAAGTTAGATTCGATACCGACGCTTCCATTGCCCCGGTCCCGGAAGAGGAGAGCAGCAACACGTCGTTGGTTGTGCCCACGAACACCTTCAGCTGGGAAAGCACCTTGATGAATAAGGCGCGAAATTCCGGCGTGCGGTGATGGATGTCGGCGGCCGCCATGGCAAACTGCGCGGCGGGAAGCAGGGGGGTAGGGCCGGGCGTATAAAGGCGGGTTTTACGTATCATAGTAATTCCTCCTTGTGCTTGTGGCGATCTCCGAGCAAATCACATAATACACATATTTGTGGTTTATGTGAATGGTAGATTCCGACAGAATCCCACCAACCGGTACGTCGAGGTTTCTGCCACAAAATTCTATTTTTAAATTTCATTTGTGAAATTAAAGTTTAAAAGTGAAGTTTGCTACAGACTCCGTGTTGAGTCGACCTAAAAAGGTGCGTTTCCCGATTGTGAGAATACCGAGGGTTAGAGAAAGAGTCAGGATCGATGGCCGGAACGATGTGTTTCTGGTGGTCTGGGTGGACATTGAGCGCGAGGTCGCCGACCTGATCCCGATTGCCGCTGGCGGGGCGCTGGAGGAGAACGTTCCTTTTGGCGCTATTCAAGCCGTTGCCGAAGAACGCCGTTGACGCGAACGCGAAAACGTGCAGCCGGAATCGGCTGCCCGGCCACCGAGCCAGTCTTCCCATCCGCGCGCCTGCATTGATAATGCGTTGTTGCCACAGTCGGCGATATTGACTGACCTCGGCAACTCTGGGGCGTTCGCCCACTCGTCCTGGGTCATCCCCGGGTCATTCCGGGGTCATTCTGGTCGCAGCAGTCCGCTGCCGGCGGCCTCGCGATTCCGCGGTCACGCGCCAAAGAGGGGTCCTCTGTCCTAAGCTGGAGAAGGGGTTAGCAAACGGTTGCATCTAATCCCTAATCGCTCCGGACGAACGAGGTACCCATGACCGATGCAGGCGCACTCGAGGCGCAGATCAGCCAGCAGATCATTATTGCCATGAAGGCCCACGACGCCGAGCGCACCGGCACCCTGCGCCTGATCAAGAATGCGCTCAAAAACAAGGCTATCGACAAGCGCGGATTGCTCACGCCGGCCGAGGAACAGCAGGCGCTGGCCACAATGATCAAGCAGCGCCGGGATTCGATCGAGCAGTTCACCAAGGGCAACCGGCCGGAGCTAGCGGCCAAAGAGGCCGCGGAGATCCTCGTAATCGAGGAGTTCCTGCCCAAGGCTCTCGACGAATCCGGGCTGCGCGCACTGGTGCTGGAAGTGGTTCGGGAGCACGCGTCCGCGGCCGGGCACCCTCCGACACCCAAAGATATGGGCCCAGTAATCAAAGCCGTGCAGGCACGGCTGCAGGCGTCAGGGGTCCGGGCCGAGGGCCGCCTCGTGAGTGAAGCAGTGAAGGGTGCGCTGGCGGGATAGTTTGGAGCCTTCTTTCGGCTGGTCGAAGCTGCCCCTAGCTTCGTGCAAGCCACAATCCAGAAAGACCGACGTCTATTCTCTTTTAGATTCGCAGCGTTGAGGTCGCGCATGCTCATCCTCAAGAATTGCAGTTTACTTCGCCGTACGCTGATTGCGGCGAGCGTCACCGCAGCTTTCATCCAGCTCCACAGCCAAAGCTCTCCACCCTCGCCGCCGCCCCATGTCTTCTTCCGGGTGCAGGCGCCGGCCACAAACACCGCGCCGGTCAGTGGTCGGTTGATGGTTTTCCTGAAAGCCGGTTCAGGGGACAGCGAGGTCTCGACCAGCGAAATGCATCTCACGGATGCGTGGGTATGCGCGAGAGAAGTGCAAAACCTGGCGCCGGGCGCTTCGGTCGAGTTGGACGCCGACGAGATCGCCTATCCGAAGCCGTTCTCGACCCTGCCCGCGGGCATTTATGAGGCCCAGGCCGTGCTCGACGTCAACCACAACTACAACTACAAGGGACGGGGCCCCGACGACTGGGTCAGCCCAGTGGTGATGCTGGCGGGGTGGAAGCCCGGTGTGGGTACTGAGCCGGTGCTGTCGCTCGACCGCCGGGTGATCGAAGATCCGCAACACGCCGCCGCGTTCGCCAAGTTGAAAGAGGCGACCACGGCGGACGTTGCCCAGTTCGACGAAATGGAGAGCCCGCTTCTGACGCGGTTCTGGGGCCGGCCGGCCAAAATTCGTGCGTGGGTAATCCTGCCGCCGAGCTATGCCACGCACGCCAACGAAACCTACCCCACCGTGTATTGGACGCATGGGTTTGGAGGCGACATCGACGGCGCGCTGGTGTACGGTCTGCGCATTTACGAACGCATGAAGGCGGGCACGATGCCGCCCATGATCTGGGTCATGCTCGACGAGTCGATTCCGCAAGGCACGCACGAGTTCGCCGATTCAGTGAACAACGGCCCCTGGGGCGCGGCTCTCACCACCGAATTCATTCCCCATCTCGAACAGAAGTTCCGGATGGATGCAAAGCCTACGGGGCGGCTGCTCAACGGTCACTCGAGCGGCGGCTGGGCCACGCTGCAGCTCGAGATCAACTATCCCAAGGTTTTCGGCGGTACCTGGTCAACTTCGCCAGACCCCAGCGACTTTCACGATTTCACCAACGTCGATCTCTACGGCGCGAATGCAAACCTGTATCGCAAGCCCGACGAGTCGCCCGTTCCCATCATGCGCGACAACGGCCGCGTGGTGGCAACGATGGAGCAAATGGCCCGCCTTGAGCAGGTTTTGGGGCCCTACGGAGGGCAACTGGAATCGTTCGACTGGGTGTTTTCTCCCAAGGGGCCGAGCGGCGCACCAGAGCCGATGTTCGATCGAGCTACCGGCCAGGTGCGTCCGGAGGTGGTGGCCTACTGGCACGACCATTACGATCTGGCCCACATTGTCGAGTCGACATGGGCTCAGCGCGGTGACGATCTCAAGGGCCGCATTCACTTGATTGTGGGCGCCGCCGACACGTTCTATCTCGACGGATCGGCGCACAAGTTTGAAGCCGTCCTGACGAGCGTGGGCGCCCAGCCGCACTTTACCTATCTCCCCGGCCGAACCCACTTCAACCTGTATGAGGTGGGCAAGGACAAGCAGTTGGACAAGATGGGACTCTTTGACCAGATCGGCGCGGAGATGTGGGACGTGGCGAGGCCGGGTGCGAAGTGGAAGGAAGAACCGCCCAAGAAAAAAACCAAGCGGCCCCAAAAGCAGAAAGACAGCGGCACGCCATAGCGCCGGCTCTGGGTTTGGGATTGGAAATCTATTCTGGCGCCACGTTGGCACGCCGGCGTTCGAGGTAGTTGCGCAAAGAAGGATCGCGCTCGAGGCCAATGGCGATTTCATACGCATCGCGAGCCTCAGGGATGGTTCCAATGCGGGCCAGGAGATCGGCGCGCGCGGCCCAATACGGCTGATATTCGACCACGCGTGCATCGCGGCTCACGCTGTCGAGAATTGCGAGGGCCGCGCCGGGGCCCTCGATCTCTGCCACCGCGATCGCCCGGTTGATGGCGGCCACCGGCGAACCGGTGAGTTCCAGAAGGGCATCATAAAGTTTGACTACAGCGGGCCAGTTGGGCCGTCCGTCGCGCCGCCGCGAGACGTGGGCCGACTGGATGGCGGCCTCCAGCTGATACCTTCCGATCAGCCCCATGGCGCCGGCGCGGCGCAGGGCCGCTTCGGCTTCCCGGATCCGCTCCTGGTCCCAGAGAGAAATATCCTGCTCCGCCAGCGCAATGTATTCGCCCTCGGGACCGCGTCGCGCGCGCCGGCGCGCCTCCGCATACAGCATCAGCGCCAGCAGCCCGAGAGCTTCCGGTTCACCGGGCAGGAGTTCCGTGACCAGGCGACCGAGATAAATGGCCTCCTCGGCAAGGTCGCGCCGGGCGGGATCGGTCCCCACCGCGTCCAGCCACCCTTCAGAGAAGGCGGCGTAGATGGAGTCGAGAACCGTTTCCAGGCGTTCGGGCAACTCCTCGCGTTCGGGAATGCGGAGCGGGATCCGCGCCTGCCGGATCTTGGTTTTGGCGCGCACGAGACGCTGGCCCATGGCCGCCGGAGACATCAGAAATGCCGACGCAATCCGGGCCGCATCGAGTCCCAGGACGGCCTGCAGGATCAGGGGTGCGCGAATGGCGGCATCGATGGAGGGATGCGCACAGGCGAACATCAGGCCCAGGCGACGGTCGGGGACCTCGCCTTCGTCAATCGGCTCGGCCAGGTTCTCGGTTTCGATTTCAAATTCATCATCAGGCGCTTCGTTTTTGCGCCGGCGGGCGGTGTCGATCAGCTTGCGTCGTGCTACGGTCAGCAGCCACGCTTCGGGATTCTCCGGACAGCCCTTCAACGGCCAGGCTTCGAGAGCCGCCGCGAACGATTCAGACAGCGCATCTTCGGCCGCGGCTACGTTTCCCGATCGCGCCGCGAGAAATGCCACCAGCTTGCCGTAACTGTGGCGCGCCACCGCCTCGGCGGTCTCATGCACAAGCGCGCCACTGCACGGCTCCATGGTCTCCGGTTTACCTCGCCGCAGTCAGGGTTTCTTCGCTTGCAGGTTGGGACGTGGTGTTGGTCATAGGCCAGATGGCCCGCACTTCGACGACGCCGTGGCCAACGCCAGGGCATTTGCCGGCCCACGAAAGCGCAGCATCGAGGTCCGGCACGTCGATCAAATAGTAGCCGCCCAGCTGCTCCTTCGAGTCGACGTAGGGACCGTCGAGGACCTGCGTTTTGCCACCGGTGGTGCGCAACGTAGTGGCCGTGGTGCTGGGCCGCAGCCGGTTGGAGCCGCGAAGAACGCCTGCAGCTGCCAGAGCCTGGGTGTAGGCCGTGTAGGCCGCGCCGCCCTGCTGCTGCTGTTCCGGTGTCATCTTGTCCCACGCCGATTCGTCCGAATACAACGCCAGAAGATATTGCATGTCAAACCTCCGTGTTTGGGATTATGGGCGGCGCGAGCAAAGACTCTGTGCGCCGTCACTACCATGACGCAGGAGCGGGTAACCATTTCGACAGGCTGGAGCGACAATTTTCAAAAAAATCAGGGAGGCGCCGGACGATCTGATCCCCTGTTCCCTGACCCTGGCCCTAAAACGTGTGCTGATCTCCCTCGCCGACGGGAGCAAGTTTCAGCAGGCCCATTTCGCTGGCCACCCGCTCCAGCCGGGCGCGGGTCGCGGCCATGGGCGGCACCAGCGGCAGCCGGACCGTGTCGCTGCACTTGCCCATCAGGTTCAGGACCGTTTTGACGGGTGCGGGATTCGATTCCCAGAAGTTGGCCTCGAACAGGGGGCCGTAACGGCGTTCGAGCTCGCGGGCCTCGGTCCAGTCGTTTTCGAGCGCCGCGCCGATCATGCGGCCCACTTCGGCGGGAGCCTCGTTCGAGGCCACGCTGATGAGCCCGTGGGCGCCGATGCCGATGGCCGCCAGCGCCAGGTTATCGTCGCCGGAAAACACCTTGAATCCCCTGGGCACGCCGTGAACCAGCTGGGCGATCTGCGGCAGCTTGCCGCTGGCCTCTTTGATGGCCTGGATGTTGGGCGCGGCCTCGGCGAGGCGGATGACCGTCTCGGGTTCGAGATTGGCGGCGGTGCGGCCGGGCACGTTGTAGAGAACCACGGGCAGCGGGTCGACGGCCTTCGCGAGCGCAAGGAAGTGCTGGAACTGGCCTTCCTGGGTGGGCTTGTTGTAATACGGGTTGGCGGAGAGGACCGCTGCGAGGCCCTTGATCGGGCGCAGCAGTCCGGCCTGGCGAACCAGGACCCGGGTGGAGTTGTGAGTACACCCGGCCCACACGGGCACGCGCCCCGCCGTCGCGTCGAGCACGATGCGGATGGTGCTTAGCCATTCGTCTTCATCGAGCGTAGCCGCCTCGCCGGTCGACCCGCAGGCGACCAGGAAGTCGATGCCCGATTCGATCTGCCAGTTCACCAACGCCCAGAGGGCCCGTTCATCGATCGATCCATCGGTCCGGAAGGGCGTCACGATTGCGGTGCCACAGCCAATTGTGTCCATAACAGGTCAGTATAACGGCAGATGACAGGGATCAGACGTGAAGAGCGCCGACCCGAGGGCACTTTCTACGATCTGCCGATTCTCCCTGCATTTCGAGCTTGAATTCCTCGGCGATCACATATTCACCACGATCGAGGCAGTCAAGCCGCACCTGGAGTTCGCGATTGAACTCCTCAATCAGGCTGCCTCTTGGGAGTGATCGAACTTGCAGCAGATCGAAAACGTCCCGGGAATCGCACGCGCCGGGGGCTGATGGGCAAGCCACACCGCGCACCAGAACCATAGTTCTGGCGCTCAGGCGGAAGTCAACGCGCTGAAGATCTCCGGCAGATTGACATACAAGGGCGTTCCTTTGACTTCCAGGCGCGAGGACTCGATCCAGTCAGTTCCGGAACACATGCGGCCGGTTCGAGTCTTGGGATCGACGATCCAGACCGTTTCCACTCCCATCGTGCGATAGTCCTGGGTGCGTTCCTGGGTGTCGGAGTAAGTATCGTCGGGAGACAGGATTTCGATGACCAGCAGAGGCGGATCGGTCAGCACATCCGGCTGTGGTCCCGCCGTAAGGACCACGAGATCCGGCACGCGAACGCGGCTGCCGGATACCCGAACCCGTTGTTCCGTGCTACCGGTAATACCCCATTCCTTCTCGTGCTTCCCAAACCAAACTGCCAGCAGCCACTGCACTCGCGCGTGTTCCCACTTGCCCACGTTCCGCTCCCGGACCTCACCGTCCACGTATTCACAGTCCGGCCGGTAGTTGCGGTCCAGATACTCATACAGCGAAATGTGCGATACCGTGGCCATGATGGGTAAAGGGTAGCACGAGTTCGCCTGGATAGACCCGGTCACGGCAATTCACAGCCGAGGGAAAACATCCCGGAAGTCCCAGACGCCGGTAGGTTGGTCAGCCAGCCATTCAGCGGCGCGATCGGCACCCAGCGCGAAAGCGCTGCGGCTGTTCGATGATCCAGGGCGACCTACTTGTCCGTATCCTCGAAGGCAAATTTCCCCAGCTGAAATGGATGCGAGACCTGGGGCTTCGTATCCGATCCAGGGGCAGGATACGGGTCCGGGTTGTAGGTTGGGAAACCCCAGATTGCCCCATTTCTCATGTCGATCGCCACCAGGCCTAATGCCTGCTTGCTGCCATCGGGAGCACGCAACATGCGAACTCCAGGCTCGATATGAAACGGATAGGGAGATCCGTCTGCCCTGGCAGGATCCGGGTGAACGTACGGCCGGATCGCGATCGCGCTCAAGGCAATCGCAATCACAAACAAAAGGGACTTTGTCACTAAGTCATTTTTCATGGAGCGCCTCCCTGAAATTGAGAGTTCTACAGCCGGTCGAACACTTCGCGGAAGTCCCAAACGCCGTGGGACTGGTGGGCAAGCCATTCGGCGGCGCGAACGGCGCCGAGCGCGAAGCCTCGCCTGCTGAACGCATCATGACGGAGTTCGATCTCGTCGACATCGCTCACGGCTTTCACGATGTGCTCTCCCTTTGCGTCTCCGACGCGGTGCGAAGTGATCTCGATTTCAGTGCCGGGATGGCCGGCCTCGACGATTTGCTTGAGGGTGATGGCGGTGCCGGAAGGCGCGTCGAGCTTGGTGGTGTGGTGGGTTTCGCTGATGGAGAACTTGTAACCGTCAAGCCGGGCCAGGTCTGCCGTGAGACGGAACAGTTTTTGCACGCCGATCGAAAAGTTGCTGCCGTAGAGCAAAGTCCCATGGCGGCGCTCGGCGATCGCTTTCATGGCATCGAGTTGGGCATACCAGCCGGTGGTGCCGACAACAATGCGGCATCCCAGGGCCAGCACGGCGCGCATGTTTTCGACCGCTGCCTCGGCGGTGGTGAAGTCGATCACGACATCGACGCCGGCGAGCGTGGGCGCCGTCAGCGCCGCCGCGCCGCTGTTCTCGTTGATGTCCATGGCGCGCACACCGTGACCTCGCTCGCGGGCCACCTCCGCGACCAGCGAGCCGGTCTTTCCCATACCGAGTACAAGGAACAGCATTCGTAGCTCCTAGCTTCTGGCTGCTAGCTTTTAGCTATTAGCTATTAGCTATTAGCTATTAGCTATTAGCTTTTAGCTTCATACTGCGGTTGCATACTGCTCATCGTTGTTTCGAGCCTGCATGTCTTGGAAAGGGTTTGTGCTGTTGAACGAGCAATAGACTAGCTAATGGCTAATAGCTAAGAGCTAGAAGCTACCAGCGGCTTTCTTGCTTCCACGTCGAAGACTTCGGGATCGGGGTCCTGGAAGAACGCGGCATGCAGCGAACGCACCGCCTCATCGGCATCTTCCTCGTCGATCATGAAGCTCATGTTGATTTCGCTGGCGCCTTGCGAGATCATGCGCACGTTAATGTGGCTTATGGCCGTGAACACTTGCGCGGCCATGCCATTGCGCCCGCGGATATCCTCGCCCACCATGCACACCAGCGCCTTCTTGCCCTCGTACTTAACATCGGCGAGCTTGCTCAGGTCGGCGGCAATCAGAGGCAGTTTTTCGTTCGAGTCCACAGTGAGCGACACTGAGACCTCGCTGGTCGAAACCATGTCGACGGCGCACTGGTGCCGGTCGAACACATCGAAGATGGCCTTGAGGTAGCCGTGGGTCATGAGCATGCGGCTGGCGACCACGTCGATGATGCTCAGCTTCTTCTTGACCGCGATTGATTTGAACGGGCTTTTGCAATGCGGGGCAAGGGAGATGATGCGGGTGCCTTCGTTTCCGGGGTTACGGCTATTGAGCACCAGGACAGGGATGTTTTTCTTGACCGCGGGGAGAATGGTGGCGGGGTGCAGCACTTTGGCTCCGAAGTAGGCCAGTTCCGCGGCTTCTTCAAAGCTGATCACCTTGACGCGCAGGGCATCGGGGCAGACGCGCGGATCGGAGGTCATGATGCCGTCGACGTCGGTCCAGATTTCGATGGAATCGGCAGCGAGAGCCCCGCCGATAAGAGCACCGGTAAAATCGGACCCGCCGCGCCCCAGCGTCGTTGTGATGCCGGCTTCGTTGGAGCCGACGAACCCTCCCATTACCGGCACTCTGCCCTCGTTGACCAGGGGACGGACCTTTTCGCCGGCTCGCTTCTCAATGGCCGTGTCCAGGGGAATCGCCTTTTGAAACTGAGAGTCGGTGAGGATGATCTCGCGAGCATCGACGTGGGCCGCGTCGATGCCGCGCTCGCAAAACGCGGCGGCGATCATGCGGCTCGAGAGCCGTTCGCCGTAGCTCACGATCAGGTCCGAAATGCGCGGGGTGAGTTCGAGGATCGCGGCCAGGCCGCGCAGAACCTCGTCGAGCTGATCGAATTTCTTATCGATCCAGGTCACCAGCGCAGCGCAATCTTTGTCATTCTTGATCAGCGCTGCCGCGGTATCGCGATGGCGTGAGCGCAGGCGCGAACTGATGGCCAGTGCCCCTGTGCGGTCACCCTGCGACGCCGCCGAGGCAGCGCGCAGCAACTGGTCGGTCACCTTGGCCATGGCGCTGACCACGACCACG
>DASXGD010000242.1:0-3161 GCA_036489245.1 Occallatibacter sp.
AATTCCTGGCCAGGCTGCACATTCTTGGCCAGCATGGTCTGGATGCCCGGATCCTGCTGCACAGACGTAAAGCCGGCGCCTTTGAACGCAATGCTTTTGGGAAGCAGGAAGGCGACATTGTCGGCGGGAATCACGACTTGAGGTTTGAACGTGTATTGGCCGCTCGAGTATGGAAGGTGATAGCTGACCTGGAACAGGGTGTCCTTGTCGCCTTCGTCCGGCTGGATGGGAAAGTCGAACGTGAAGTGGTTCTTTTCGGAGCCGGGCTTCAGGTTGGTGGACGTGGGCAAGCCGGAAGGGCGGCGCGCCGCTGTCCCGTCCACAACCGCGTCGGGCGGCAGAACAATCTCAAATCCGTGCTCGGGGTTGTACTGGGTGCGCGGCGGCGAACTGGTGTTGTGGACGAAGTAGCGCTCATTGACGCTGAGCTTGCCGTTGTCGGCTTCGCACTCCACGACGTCAGCTTCGATGCGGACGGCGCCCACGTCAGGGGCGGCATCGTAAACGCTGACATCGGCGGGCCCATTCCCGTCCGGTGCGGCGATAAAGTAGGGGCTGCCCTGGTGAATCACGCGGACAAGGTAGGGACCCGAGCCGGGCTTGTTGAGTGAGAAGTGGCCGCTCGCGTTGGTAGTTGCGTTTGCGGCTACGCTCATGCCCGCCTGCACGTCTACCAGTTCCACCTTGTCACCCGCGGACGCCTTGCTTGTGGTCTTGTTGGTGACGGTTCCGGAAATGGTGGCGGCCTGCGCGAGGGCGGTCGACAGAAGAGAAAAAAGTGCGACAAGAAATGCGGCGGATTTGAACGATCTCATTGGGTTCCGTTTAGTGTCGTGGTTTCCCACCCTTCTCACGATGAGGCTGTGAAAAGGATGGGGCACGGAGTTCAGTTGGTTCTGTTACAGGTCCGGCACCCCGAAACGCAGATCCTTCGACTGCGGTCGCTTGCAGCGACCTTCGCTCAGGATGACAGCATCAGGTGATGACGGCATCGGTGATGGGTGATCGCGTGTGTTCAGGCATGCTGGAGGTGTTCGATTTCGGCCATCAGCTCCGCTGTTTCGTTTTCGAGAAGACCGCGTTGATGAACAAAATCCTCCTCGGGATATTTGCCGGCGCGGTATTCGAAGTTGAGGTCACGCAGGTTTTCGTATAGCTGCTCTTTGCGCTCGAGGAGGTAATCGAGGCGCGTTTTCTGGCGCTGGCTGGCGAAGACGTTCTCCGGCCAGAATGTGTAGACCGCGAGCGCCAATGCCATGAGAATGCCGGCGATGAGTCCCTGAGTTCCGTTCATGATTCAGAAACCTCCTTCGTTGCCGGTTTCGTGTCGGATTCTGTCGCGCAGAGCGGCCATTTCTGAATTTGGTTCAGGCTCCACGGCCAGTTCGGATTTTCCGACTGACCAGTGGCGGACCAGGAGGATGGTGCCGAGCAGCGCCGCCGCAAAGACCGCGAACGGCGCGATCCAGGCCACCAGGTTGAAACCTTCGGCGGTGGGAGCCGCGAGCACGGTTGCCCCGTATTTGGCGGCGAAGGTGTCAAAGATCTGCTTGTCCGACTGGTTGTTGGCGATCCCGGCACGCAACTCTTCGAGTTCTCCCTCGGAGCTAGGGCAGCCCACATGGTTGCATTCGCCCAGGATTTCAGCGCAGCCGCAGGTGCACATCAGGCGATGGTTGAGGTCGTTGTAGCGCTTGCTGGCGTCTGTCGCACCGAGAGAGAAGCACACGGCGACAGCCAGAGCGAGGGCTTGAACGGTTTTGAGCCAGAAAGTGATTCGTCTGGAGGCACCCATCTCAGTCGCCTCCATGAAGAACCGGCTCGGAAGGAACGGTTCGAGCGGCGGGGACGCGCAGGGACGCCGTCGCTGGTGTGAGGCTCGGGACGAGGGCGATAAAGGTTCCAAATGCGACCAGAGCAACTCCAGCCCAGATCCAGCTGACCAGCGGATTAATGATGGCCTTGATAATGGGCTGGTTGGTAGAGGGATTGGTGCCCTCATAGATCACATACAAGTCCCACAGGATGTTCGAGTGGATCGCTACCATGGTCTGTGGCTGCTGGCTGGCGTGGTAGACGCGCTTTTCGGGCAGCATCTGGAATTGCTTTTTGCCGTCCTTGTATACGTCCAGCATGGCCCATTCGGAATCGTAGTTTGCATTCGAGTCCTGGGTGGCGCCGACCTGCTCCAGCGTGTAGGGCGCGATCACGAGCTTGTCGTGGATCGACATCTCGCTTTCCTTATTGGTGTTGAAGGCCGAGCCCGCCAGCCCGATCACGACAATCACCACGCCGATGTGGATGATGTAGCCGCCATAGCGGCGGGTGTTGCGTCGGGTGAGGAGGTACATGGCGGCAAACAGATTCCTGCCGGTCTGGCGGGAAATCACGCCCGCACCGCGGAAGAACTCAGACAAGATCGCCGCGAGGACGCCCGCGGACATGGCGAATGCGACCAGGGCGTAGAAGTTGCCGCTGTCGAACTGGCCGTCTTTCATCGGATTCACACCCAGCGCAAGGGCAAGAATCACGGTCGCCCAGAGAACGATGATGGGGATGACGAAATTGCGCCGGATACTGCGCAGCGAAGTCGCCCGCCACGGCAGCAGCGGACCGACCCCCGTGAGGAATATCAGGAACAGGCCGATGGGGATCGCCACCCGGTTATACCAGGGGGCGCCCATAGTGACCTTGTTGCCCACCACGTATTCGCTGATGACCGGGAACAGCGTTCCCCACAGAATCACGAAGCACGACGTGAGCAGGACAAGGTTGTTGAAAAGGAAGCTCGATTCGCGGCTGACCAGGGATTCGAGGTGGTGTTCGCTTTTGAGATGGCTGCGCTGCAGTACGTAAGTGAAGATGCAAACGGCCAGCACAATCACCATGAACGCAACGAACCAGGTGCCAATCGAGGACTGTGCGAAGGCGTGGACGGAACTGACCAGCCCGGCGCGGGTGAGCAACGTGCCCAGCATCGTGAGCAGGAAGGTGGAGAACACCAGCCACACGTTCCAGCTCTTCATCATGCCTTTCTTCTCCTGCATCATCACGGAGTGGAGGAAGGCAGTGCCGGTAAGCCAGGGCATGAAGCTCGCGTTCTCGACTGGATCCCATCCCCAGTAACCGCCCCAGCCGAGCACCGCATACGCCCAGTGCAT
>DASXGD010000250.1:0-4917 GCA_036489245.1 Occallatibacter sp.
GCTCGTGCCCAGGCGCCAGCCAAGGATGCTGCCCCCAAGCCGCCCGACAGTCCCTCCAAGGTCCTGCTTGATTCCTGGAACGACATCGGCCGCAAGCTCATCGCCATGGCCGAGGATATGCCGGACGACAAGTACGATTTCAAGCCAGTTCCCGCCGAGCGCAGCTTTGCCGAGCAGTTGCTGCACGCGTCCGGCGCGAATTACTACTTCATCAATCCCGTCAAGGGGCTTGAGCCTCCGAAAGGCGACCCCAAGCGCGCCGACTTTAAGACCAAAGCGGCGCTGGTTGACTATGTGCGCAAGTCGTTCGCCGATGGAGCCGCGCTTATTTCGAGCAAGGGTGACTCCGGTTTGAGCGATGTGATGATCGACCCGTTTTCCAAGAATCAAGCGCGCTTCAGCGACTTTGCCTGGGGTTTCATCGAACACTCGGGCGAACACTATGGGCAACTCGTGGTTTACTATCGCGTCGCCGGTCTGGTGCCGCCCGAGTCGCGGCCGAAGAAGTAGCTTCCACCGAGCGGGCCCGAATTGCCATCGGGCCGAATTCTCCGGGGCGCAAGCCGAGTCCGCGCTATCATGGGTTCGTCTGGTCCTTGTCCCGGAGGTGCGCGATGCCTCGAATCGCCGATCGACTCCTTTTCATTCTTTCCTTAGCCCTGCTCGTCTGCGCCGTTCATGCGCAGGTTGGCGTAGCAGTCTCAGGCGGACCCGACCACACTTCACCCCCGCACCAGTTCCAGCCCTATACCGCCGAGTTCAAAATCACCCACGTGCAGACGCTCGCGGACGGTACCACGATCACCAGCGAGGGCACCGAGATCAGGGCAAGAGATTCGGCCGGCATCACGATGCAGTCAAACACTGATCAAGACTGGCACATTGGCCGGATGCTGGGCACATCCGCCGGCGTGCACGACACCGACGGCACAATCCTGGCCAATTGGTATTCCGTCACGAAGGCGGGGCATGTCTTCAAGATGCCGCCTAAGGAGCAGCGGCATGGGTGCTGGATTTCCGCATCTGTGCGCATGGAGTGGAATGACCGTCCACCCGCCGGTCCGCCCCCCAACAAGTATGTTTTCGATTCGGTTACCCGGACAGTTGAACAGGTGCCGGCTCCCATCCAGCGATCGAGACCGAAGATCGATGAAATCGGTAGTATCTCGATTCAAGGCGTAGAGGCGCACGGACAGCGGATTACGCGCACTATTTCCATGGGTGAGGCGGGCAACGACCACACCATAGTTACGGTTGAGGAGGATTGGATGGCTCCCAGCCTTGGTCTCATGTTGCGTGAAAGCATTGACGACCCGCGCATCGGAAAACGCACGCGCGAACTGATCAGTCTGACCTTGGGTGAGCCCGATCCGTCCCTCTTCCAACCCCCGGCGGATTACGCAGTCACAACGGAGGAATTGCATGCCATCGCGTGCCACGATCCCGCCGGGTCCGTGAGCCAGCCGGCTCCCGCATCGTCGAAGTAACTCCGTTCAGCCTAGTCGTGATGGCAAAATTCTGCCTGCAGATCGATCCTGCGGAGTCGGTTTGCCGTCGTGTGTCGCCGGTTACACTGGAAGGTTATGGCGGAAGAAAAAGAACTACGCTACGACCCCGCGGTGATCGAGCCGAAATGGCAGCAGCGCTGGGCCGCGGATCCCGCACTGTACGCGGCTGACCCCATTGACAGCGGCAAGCCCGCCGCGGCGGGCAAGCCCAAGTACTACGTGCTTGAAATGCTGCCCTATCCGAGCGGCCAGCTTCACATGGGCCACGTGCGCAACTATTCCATCGGCGACGCCCTCGCGCGCCACATGTGGATGCGCGGCTACAACGTGCTTCACCCCATGGGCTGGGATGCCTTCGGCCTGCCCGCCGAAAACGCCGCCATCAAGAACAACACACCCCCGCGCCTGTGGACGCTTTCGAACATCGCCGCCATGAAGCGGCAAATGCTGCGCATTGGTTTCGGCTACGACTGGGCCACGGAAGTCACCACCTGCCTGCCCGATTATTACCGCTGGAACCAGTGGTTCTTCCTTCGCATGTACGAGCGCGGCCTTGTCTATCGCAAGAAGAGTAAGGTCAACTGGTGCCCCGAGTGCTGCACCGTACTGGCCAATGAACAGGTCATCGACGGCCACTGCTGGCGCCACGAAGATACGCTGGTCGAACAGCGCGATCTCGAGCAATGGTTTCTGCGCATCACGGCCTACGCAGAGGACCTGCTCGACGGCCTCGACAAGCTTGATGGCTGGCCCGAAAAGGTGCGCACCATGCAGCGCAACTGGATCGGCAAGAGCGAAGGCGCCGAAGTCGAGTTCGGGGTTGAAAACCGGAGCGAAACGATTCGCGTCTTCACTACCCGCATCGACACCATCTTTGGCGCCACCAGCGTGCAGCTTGCGCCCGAGCATCCCCTTGTCGCCACCCTCGCCGCGGCCGATTCCGGCCTCAGGAAGCAGGTGGCCGAATTGCTCGGGGAGCAGAAGAAAGCCCGCGAATCCGGCGATGTTGGCGAAATCGAAAAGCACGGTGTGCCGACCGGCCACTTCGCCATCAATCCTTATAATGGCGAGCTGGTGCCCATCTGGGTCGCCAACTATGTGCTGCTCGACTACGGCACCGGGGCCATCATGAGCGTGCCCGCGCACGACGATCGCGACTTCGAATTTGCCAAGAAGTACGCCATTCCCATCCGCCGCGTAATTGCTCCCGCGGACCCGAATGCCGAAGAGCCGGAGCTGCCCTTCACCACCAAGGACGGCGTCGTTATCAACTCCGGCGAGTTCAACGGACTGCCATACCAGCAGGCTGTCAAGCGCTTTCAGGAAGTCGCCGCCCGCAAGGGCTTTGGGGGGCCGAGCATCACCTTTCGCCTCAAGGACTGGGGCGTCAGCCGCCAGCGTTACTGGGGCACGCCCATTCCCATGATTCATTGTGAACGCGACGGCATCGTGCCTGTGCCCGACGATCAACTGCCCGTGATCCTTCCCGAGCAGATCGAGATCACGCAGCAGGGCGGGTCGCCGCTCGGGCGCGTGCCCGAGTTTGTGAACGTCACTTGTCCGAAATGCGGTGGCCCGGCCCTCCGTGAAACCGACACCATGGACACCTTCGTCGACTCCAGCTGGTATTTCTACCGCTACACCGATGCGAAGAATTCGACGCAGCCGTTCGAACCAGCCGTCGCGCAACACTGGTTCCCCATCGACCAGTACATCGGCGGCGTCGAGCATGCCATCCTTCACTTGATTTATTCACGCTTCTGGACCAAGGTGATGCGTGACATTGGTCTCATCACCAATGACGAACCCGTGCGCCGGCTGTTCACGCAAGGCATGGTGATCAAAGACGGCCACAAAATGTCCAAGTCGAAGGGCAACGTGGTCTCGCCCGACGACATGGTGGCCCGCTATGGCGCCGACGCCACGCGTATGTATGCGCTGTTCGCCGCGCCGCCCGATCGCGACCTCGACTGGCAGGAAGACGGCGTCGCCGGAGTCAGCCGCTTTCTGTCGCGGGTCTACCGGATCGTGATGAAATACGCGGCCCAGGCGAGAGGCGCCCAGGCCGGCTCTTCCCAAACGGAGGGGGGCGAAGCCCAGTTGCGCAAGCTCCACCAGACCATCGCCAAGATCACGCTCGATTTCGAAGGCCGCTGGCACTTCAACACCTGCGTTGCGGCCATCATGGAGTACGTCAACGAACTTCAGGGCGCGGACGCACAACTCGCCGCCGGCGAAATCCCTGCTCCCGTGGTGCGCGAACTCCTGGGCACGCTGGTTCTGCTGCTCGCTCCGTTCGCACCCTACATGGCTGCCGAGTTGTGGGAGGAATTGGGTGAGCAAGGCGCAGTGCTCCGCGCTCCATGGCCGCGCAGCAATCCCGAACTCGCGAAAGAAACGGAGATCGAGATTCCGGTGCAGATCAACGGCAAGCTGGTCAGCGTGATCCGGGTCGCCGCCGACGCAGATTCGGAAACCATTCAGGCAGCGGCCCTGGCCGATGAAAAAGTGAAATCGCGCCTTGCGGGCAGAACGGTTGCGAAGGTCATCGTTGTGGCGCGCAAGACGGTAAACCTTGTTGTCAGGTAGCATGCAACGCGGTCCCGTTCGCGCCACGCAGTCCGCCGTTGGCCAGATGGGCTGGGTGTTCGCGCACCCTTCGCTGACCGCCCTCGAAGTGGCGTGGCGCTGGATCTTCGGCGTGCCCATGCTTCTTATCTGCTGGATCCAGGTGCAAAGAATTCTGGCCTTGCTTCCGCCCGAATCCACGGGCCTCGACAAAGTCAGCCTGCAGGACCCGTGGGTCTCCGCCGTCCGCCTGGCCGATGCGTGGGATCTCTATCGGCCTCACGTCGTGCACCTGCTGGTGTGGCTTGGTCCGCTGGCGGCGGTGGCCTGGATCGTCATTTCCGCCCTGGGCCGCAACCTGGTGATGCAGCGCCTGGAGCCCGGCCTGCCGTTTCGACCCATCGGCATGATCGCGCTGCAGGCGGCGTGGCTGGCGGCGCTGGTCTTTACCTGCTGGGCATGGTTTCGGTCGATCGGGTGGGCCGCCGATCAACACATTGGAAACGGAGCCGAGCCTGATCTGGTCGGCTACACCGTCTGGGTCATCGTGTTCACGCTCGGCTTCTTCACCCTGTGGGCGCTGATCAGCTGGGCCGTCGCCATCGCGCCCATGCTGGTTCTTCTCGAGAAGCGCTCCGCAGTTTCTGCGCTCGCCGAGAGTCTCCGGCTGGGAAAGCCATTCACCAGCAAGCTGGTCGAGATCAACCTGGTGATGGGCATTGTCAAGCTGGCGCTGCTGGTGCTGGCCATGGTCTTTTCGTCGGTGCTGATCCCCTTCGCCGAACAGGTCGGCGCCGGCACTCTCCATGTCGAATGGGTGATCGTCTCGATTTTCTATTTC
>DASXGD010000314.1:0-3479 GCA_036489245.1 Occallatibacter sp.
CAATACGCGGTTGATTCCGGCAAACATTTTGGCGAAGCTGGATACTTCCTGCTCGAGGCGGCGGAGACCGGCTTCGGTGATCTTGTAGATCCGGGTGGGGCGCCCCTTGGCCGAAATCCCGGCTTCCGATTCGAGCCATCCCTCGCGCAGCATGCGCTGCAGGGCGGGATACAAAGAGCCCTCTTCGATCTGGAGCAGGTCGTCGGAAACCTGCTTGATGTGCTTCACAAGGGCGTAGCCATGCATGGGGCGAAGGCGCAGCGACTGGAGAATCATCATCTCCAGGGCACCCGGGAAGAGGTCGCGGCGTTCAGGAATCTTGGCCATGGGGGGAGTTTAGATGAGAAATACCTATTTGTAAAATAGGGTTTTAAGCGGATGTAATCGGCGGGCGCTTAGGCTGGGACGGATCCGAGCTTTCTCGGGAGAACAAGTAAGCCCCTGCCGGAAGGCAAGTTCATGCTCTATCCGAAATGCTGCTGGCAGGGTTTGATCCGCCGCCTGGAAGTGCCAAATCCCCAACTGCTTACGATTTGGTAGTCGAGTTGGGGGTTCATTCGTTCGGATTCCCGATTTCTTCGCGGGTGGCTATGGGGTAACGCTCTCACGGACGATGTTCTCCAACAAGATTCCTTTGTTCCAGCCGACCGAAGATCGAATCGCGGAGGGACGGTTGGCTAGCGAACCAACGGACTCTCCCACACGCGGAAGAGGAGTTCTTTAAGCTTTGCGAAATCCTCAGGCCCAAGCTCGTCCCTCCATTCAACCTCAATATTCCGAAGTACCTCAAGGGCCTTTGCGTATGCGGCGCGACCGCGCTTGGTAAAGTGAACAACCCGCGCGCGTCCCTCGTCCGGTGCGTCGGACCGGACCAAATATCCAAGATCCTCTAGGCTCCCAAGCAGCCTGTTCATTGCCTGCTTGCTCACGCCCGCGCGTTCCGCAAGGACACCTGGGCGCGCCCCATCGGGACTGGGGAAGCGCAGCACAGCCATATGCGGCATGCTGAGTCCCTTAAACCCCGCCGCATTGAGTTCCTCGATGATCCGGCGTTGGATGGCATGGGCCGGAACGCGCAGCAGGGCGCCAATGAGCATGTCTCTGGTTTTGACCGGCTGATTCTCGTGCGAAAAAGTCATTGACGTCCTCAGTAAACTATGTTTACCATTAACTCGAAGTAAACGTAGTTTACCAAAAGGAGTTTTCCCCGATGACAACGCAAACCTTCTATCCGGTCGTCGAATCTTCCGACGAGGCCGTATCGCAAGATTTGAAGCGAATCATGCAACGGGCCGAAGTGAGCAGCGCAGACGTAGGCGTAACCCCGTTTCCAGAGGACCGGGTCAGGTACGTCCCGGCAGGAAGCGGCACGGCGTACTGGGGGCCAGGAAGTCGGATGACGTTCATCGTCACCGGCAAGGAAACTGGTGGGGCCTTTTTCCTGGCTGAAATATCGGTGCCTCCGGGCGGGGGCCCACCGCCGCACATCCACCAGCACGAGGACGAATCGTTTCAGGTCCTCCAAGGCACGCTCACACTTCGGGTGGGCGGGGATACAATCGCTGCATCGGCTGGGGATTTTGCTTTCCTTCCCCGTGGGATCGCACACTCCTTCAAGAATCATGGCGATGTGACTGCGAAGGCCCTGGTTCTGGTCACGCCAGCTGGCCTTGAGAACTACTTTTCTGAAGTGTTCGATCCGGCCGTGGATCGCATAGCTGCGCCACCGCTCCCTGGCAAAGAGTTGATCGCCCGGGCGCTGGCGGTCTCCTCGAGGTACGGGCTTGTACTTCTTCCCCCGGCATAGCGGTCCCAAATCGGAATCATCGAACTGAAGGTCAATATGACAACGCAAACGAACGATCCCTGCGTAAATCCAGCGGACGAAACGATCCGACTTGGACCGCTTGCAGTGCGCTTCCTTGTCACCGGCGAGAATTCGGCGGGGGCGCTCGCAGTCTTTGAGGTCATTGTGCCCCGAGGACAGCGCCTGACAGCTCCGGCGCATAGTCACGACCATTTTGAGGAAACCATTTACGGTATCGACGGCGTGTTGACGTGGACCGTGGATGGAAAGCAAATCGACGTATGGCCAGGGCAGGCACTTTGCATTCCTCGCGGCTCCGTTCATCGATTCGACAATAACGGCAGTCTCGACGTGAAGGTGCTTTGCACCATCACGCCCGCCGCAATCGGTCCGGAGTTCTTTCGTGAGTCTGCCGAGGTCATCAACGCTGCGGCCGGTGGTCCGCCAGACCGGTCGAAGATCGCCGAGATCATGCGTCGCCACGGCCTCACGCCCGCGCCGCCACCGGCTCCCGCGTAGAGCCTTGGGGATGCATCAGACCGTGCTTAATCGATTCGACCTGCTGTCCAGTTGGATGACCGCGATCAAAGGAACTCGAGGTATGGCGGATCCACGGACGCTGAGCAAGATTAAGCTGGGATGACGACCGCTCTCGAGGCGCGATCTAGAATGGCGCAGTGCTGAATCGATGCCTCTCCGGACGCGCGGTCAGGGCCGCCTTTGGGCTTCTCGGCCTGTTGGGGGGAATTTCGGCCGGGAGCCAGAGTCCACCTGCGCATACGCCGGTTGTCGTCACGGTTGTCGACGAAAACGGGTCGCCGGTGGAACGCGCGGAGGTTGTGGTTCAGGAACCGGGGAAGGCGCCGGCGCGCACGACCACCGATTACAACGGACGCGGCACGTTCGTTCTCGAAGCAGGGGAGCCGTACAGTCTCGGGGTGCAGAAGCCGGGATTCTATGCCGCGGACTTGAAGGAAAGCGATCCGGCTCTGCGTGAGGTGAGGATCGTTCTGAACCACGTGCAGATGGTGGTGCAGCAGGTCAACGTCACCGCGTCGGCGCCGGGCATCGACCCTGAACAGGTCTCAGACAAGTTCACGATGGATCTTCCCGAGATCATCAACGTGCCCTATCCCACGTCGCGCGATATCCGGAACCTGCTGCAGTTCTATCCCGGGGTGGTTCAGGATTCGACGGGGCAGATTCACGTGGCCGGCTCGGAAACCTGGGCCACGCTCGACCTGCTCGACGGCTTCGATATCCGATCGCCGGTCAGCGGAGTCTTGGCAATGCGGGTCAGCGCCGACGCGGTGCGGTCGATCGACCAGGAATCGACGCGGTATCCGGTTGAGTTTGGCAGAAGCACGGGCGGGGTGGTGGCTTTTTACACGGGAATGGGGGACAACAAGTTCCGCTTCAACGCCACGGATTTCATTCCCTCGGTTCACGAAGACAACGGCCTGCGCTTCGATAAATTCGTGCCCCGTTTGACTTTCACAGGGCCGCTGGTGCGCAACCGTGCGTGGTTTTTCGATGGCCTGGAGTTTGAATACGACAACATCTACATCAAGGAACTGCCGCAAAACGCGGATACCAATCACCTGACGCGCGGCAGCAACCTGTTTCGCATCCAGGCCAACGCCACGCCGCGCAATATTGTGTCGGCCGGATT